>JBAZQN010000004.1 GCA_041645165.1 Patescibacteria group bacterium
CAGATATCACGGAGCAAGTGACAAGGTTCGTGGAACGACTGCTAAACACAAGACCGCGCAAGAGATTGGCATACCTAACCCCTGTGGAAGTCTTTAGAAAAAATATGCATTTGACTTAGAATTCGTGCGAGCAAGCTCAGAGCCTTTTTTGCATAATCGACTAATCCCTATTCCTCCTGATAGGGTTTTATCGGGCATAATTCAGCAATTGCAGCCTGCAGATCGGGGTATGCCCCTACCCCAACCATGGCGTTAATTAACGCGCCTCGAGCCGCCGACTTAAAAGCGGCAGGCCCTGTTTGAGCGGTGACAAAAAGCGGTAAAAATAACCACGCGAGATGTGATTTTATTGCTTTTTGGAAAAATAACGAGCGACTCAAACCTCCCGTTAAAATAACTTTTTCTATCTTTATTCCAGGCATTTCCTCGCACAACTCTCTCACTAAATAAACAAGTTCCCCTGCGATTGAGTGCTGGATGCTTGCCACCTTGGCGGCAATTGACAGTTTATTCCAACCACGCGGATAAACTTCCTTCCAACCACCATGCCCATCCTCAACCTGCTCTATTATCATCTCTCGCCATTTCTCTTGTTCAGCTTTAAGGGCGAGAGCGTTAAGATCATTCAAGCTTTTGCCCTTCCCATAGGTCTGGACGAATCTATTATACCAAATAGCGCAGTCTGGAAGCATCATAAGCAGAAGCCGCTTTTGATAATATTCAAACGCCGCTGCTTTCCCCTTTATAGGAAGAGATGGATCACAGCAGCGAACGACAGTGCCGCTGCTGCCGGCAGAGACCACGATCATTTCCTCGTCCGCCAGTCCGCACCCCACGGCGCTGGCGTGATTATCACCGAGCCCCGCAACAACCTTCCAGCCGTTTAGAAGGCGCTTGATCGGTCCCCAAAAATCCCCATATTCAAAATCAAGGACATCGCCTACAATGGTTCCACTTTGAACCACTGGAGGAAACCATGCAGGGTTTAGTCCTGCTTGTTGGAGAACTTTGTAAGCGAGAGTCTTGTCTGACTGCCGCAAAAGTCCATTGCTTAATGCATCGCTCGTGCTTAGACGATAAGCACCTGTGAGCTTTGCGGCAATATAGTCCTCCGTTGTCATTACCTTTTTGATCGAAAGGAACATCGCCGGATCCTGCTTGATTGCCCACAAATATTTCGAGAGAATAAAACGAGGATCAATCCTCCCGACCACTTGCTCAGCACCCATCCTTTGCAATTGTTTCACTTGCTCCGTTGCCGCATTGCACTGCCAGCTTAAAGCGGGCAAGCAATAACCCCCCGACAACATGATAACCATATCATGCTGTCGCCAAGATAATGACGCGGCACCATCTTTTGCAAACCCATAGCCCATGCTTTGCAGCTTCTGTAAAACTGTTAAAAACATGGTTGGTAACAGTGCTAAGTCAAAAGCTGGCTGTTCATGCCACTTCATTCCTCCCAACATAAGTGTCGTAGCGAACACCTCTTCCCCATCGACAGTTCTCCCCACCACCGACAAGGCAGTGGTACTACCGTCGAACCCCATGTACTTAATGAGCTTTTGTTCACTCATGGTCGTGCCCTTTCCTTGTTTGATGAATGTTGTGATTTAAAGGTACAATTTTGATTTTATATGATTACAAAATCTAACCACGCTAAGCCGCGGGTGTCAATTATGTTCGTGGACTTGAACATTATGTGCGCAGGACTTGGAACGTGTATACTGGAGGTATGACTATCCTCCATGCCATTATTCTCTCCCTTGTCGAAGGCATTACGGAATTCTTGCCGGTGTCCTCTCTATAATATGAAAGAATCTCTTCGGATAAAACTTGGGTTCGCTTCGTATGATTTCAGCAATTCAGGATACGTGCTTATCTTCCAAAGCCTGCTTTTCCCTATTATCTTCACAAGTGCAGGAAGCCATCTGCGAATTAATCCTGATTCAATATGGGGATGGATTGTTGCGGTATCTTCTATCCTCGCCATTCTCATCTCTCCTTTTCTTGGTAAATACGCCGACCACCGAGGAAGACCTTTCATTTTTTCTCTTTTAGTTATTGCCGCCGGCAGCATCGCGGCACTCGTATCTGCATTTCTCACGTGGCATTTATTGCTGCTTGCCATTGGCTTTGTCATATTCAATACCCTGTTTGAATTATCCCAAACAATTTATGATTCCTTTCTCAAAAGACTGAGTACCGACAATGCCACCACGACTTCGCTTTCCACATTTGCCTGGGGATTCGGATATCTAGGAGGAGCATTGTGTGCGGTGTTGTATCTGATACTAGAAAAAATAAACGTCACCCCTTCAGCCATGCTGTTCTGGTTTGCAGTTCTCTTTACTATACTTTCACTTCCTTCGCTGCGATTCTTCACCCGCCGTGATAGAGCGGTGACACCTATGCACACTTTGCCCTTGAAACAAATACTGAAGCCAACAATGCCTCTCCCATGGCGACACTTGTTGATTTATTGGATCATTGCCGACTGCGTCGCGGCAATTATGTATTTTTCTCCCTTATACATGCATAAGGAAATTGGCATGGATACTAGTACGATCGGAGCGCTATTGCTCGGTACACAAATAATAGCGTTCCCTTTAACAATAGTAGCTGGCCACGTAGCCAATAAAATAGGTGCGGTGAAAATGATACAGATGAATTTAATTATTTGGCTCTTCATATTGCTCGATTTATTCTTTGCAAAATCGCTTACTCATATACTCATCATAGTACTTCCTTTTGCATTCGTGATCGGTTCCACGCAAGCAATACTTCGCTCACATTATGCCATGCACGTAGGACCGGAAAAGGCAGCGGAAGGTTTTGGTTTTTATGCGATCGCCCAGAAATCTGCCGCAGTACTCTCGCCCGTTCTTACCTCAATTATTATCATGCTTACGGGAGAGATTCGATTTGCATTTATTGCCCTCACGATTCTCTTGGTGGCAGCCTTTTTTCTTTCAACGCATTTACCCAAAATACCAAATAACAACAGTGGCTTAGTATGACCCTCCTCCACTCCCTCATCCTCTCCCTTGTCGAAGGCATTACGGAATTTTTGCCGGTGTCTTCGACCGGGCATCTGATTGTGGCGGCAAAATTGTTAGGCTTAGAGACGACTGTATTCAACACCAGTTTTGAAATTTTTATCCAGCTCGGCGCGATTTTGGCGGTCGTGGCGCTCTATGGAAAATCGTTTCTGCGGGACCGCGCCGCATGGCAGCGGGTGGCAGCGGCGTTTGTGCCGACCGCACTCATAGGGCTTGCGCTCTTTAAGATCATTAAGGAAACACTGCTCACTGACCCGCGCATAACCGTGTGGGCGCTGGGGATTGGCGGTGTCGCGCTCATACTCTTTGAATGGTGGCATGCGCGACGACCGCAAGAAGCTCGTGCCGAAACGGTTGCACAACTAAGCTGGCAAAAGGCAATGGTGGTAGGACTATTCCAATCATTATCAATCGTGCCTGGCGTGTCGCGTGCTGCCGCGACCATCATCGGCGGACTGGTGATGGGATGGAATAGAAAAACCGCAGTTGAATTTTCATTTCTTCTTGCCGCGCCTACCATGCTTGCCGCGAGCGGATTGGATTTGTTGAAATCAGGTACTTCATTTTCAGGGCAAGAATTGTCTCTGCTTGCGGCAGGGTTTATCTGCTCGTTTAGCGTAGCCTTGGTGGTAGTCAAATGGTTCGTGCGCTTCATAGCGCGCCATACGTTTATACCCTTCGGGGTGTATCGGATTCTCGCGGCGCTCGCGTTTGTCTGGGCGATGTGGTAAGCTTGAAGTATTAGAAAATTTCTCTGGATAAGACTAATTTTAATAGTAAATAATATGGACGAAATTAGTGGTTTCGAACGAGGCGCATCGAGTGCCTGGAAAATTATTAGAGAAGAAAATAATTACTATCTCCTTTTCCCACTAGATTATCTAGCACAGTTTAGTAGTGAGCCTGAAGGTACCGATCAAGCTAATAAAGAATTTAAAAGTTTGGTGAATAGAGACCCTCCTCTAACGTGTCGAGATGCGGCTGGATACAAAATCGAAATTACGAAAGAGGAAGCAGGGGAATTATTAATAGATCATAATAATTAAGGACGCGGTTTTCGCCATTCTTATCAATCCGATATTATTTTTTACGCTCATGATGTGGCTACTACTTCTCACCTGAGTATGAATAAAAAAACGCCATACGATAGCGCATGAATTTAAAGACGAAGCCGTTGAATGTATATAAAAATTATTCGAGCGTGAGGAGTAAATACATGAGCCCCATGCCACAGAGGAACGAGAAGAGCTGAATAAACGATTTTTTTATATTTACCTCTTTGTGGAGTTCGGGGATGAGGTCCGCGGTCGCGATATAGATGAAACCCCCTGCGGTGAGCGCAAGAAGGAATGGAACGACCCCTTCAAATCGTGCGCTTGCCCATACCGCAAGCAGCGTGCCCAAGACCGCAGTAAGGGCAGAAAAAAAATTATAAAGGAGCGCTTTCCTTCTCGTAAACCCGCTATGGATAAGGATCGCAAAATCCCCTATTTCCTGCGGAATCTCATGGAAGATGACTGCGAGCGTAGTCGCAATGCCCAATTCAGCGCTCACCAGATAGGAAGAGCCAATAATCAGCCCGTCGATAAAATTGTGGAACCCGTCGCCGACCAGGTTAAGCATGCCGACCGGGTGCTTCTCTTCCTCGCTCACATGGTGATAATGGTGCCATTGGATAAACTGCTCTAAACAATAGAAAAGTACGATCGAAATAAGTAAATAGATTGATATCGTAGTACTCCATCCGTGCTCTGCTACAATTTCAGGGAGGATATGAAGGAACGCATCGCCTAAGAGCGTGCCTGCCGCAAAGCTAATGAGAATAAAAATAACTTTTTTCAAACGCTCGGTATTGACCGAGATCGCAAAGAGCCCAACAAAAGAGACAAGGCTCACCGCAAGGACGCTGACCAAGGGATAGAGAAAAGACATAGGTTATGATATATTACTGGCTCAATCAGTATAGCTCGTTACTATAATAATACAACGTCTCGTCTTGCCGGTGAGATTTATATTTTACCGGCAGTATAGTGCAATAAAACTGCTGCATAATAATGCAGGAAAAGATGAAGAAAGAAATTATTATTGGAATAATGGGTAGTATAGTAGTGCTCGCCGGAGCAGGATGCTACATAGCACAATACCAGCGCCAAATACGCTTTTATGAGCCTATATCTCACCTCGAAAAATACACCGCATCGCCGCCCTTATCACCACCATGCTCATTTTGAGCCCGTGGTTTGCCATCGCACTCACTGTTATGGCTGTGACAGGATTATATATGTACTTTTATCCGCTCGTGAGGCGAAAAAAAATCCAAGATAATACTACACCCAACCAAAACGACAACGACCAGCCATAAATCTGGCATATTGATCACCTCCGCATACAACAACGCCTCCCCAAAAGGGGAGGTGTTTTGTGGGGTGCCCGAGCGGATTTGAACCGCCTCTAGAGGCTCCACAGACCTCTGTGCTAACCATTACACCACGGGCACCATACGAATTGATATTCAATTTTTATTTAACGTTAATCTTCTTGCATAACCCCAGTCAATACCGAGCACTTTGCCTATCTTACGGTATGAATAATCTTTATTTCTTAATTCCAATGCTCTCTTTTTTCTATATTCTGCCAACTTGAGTCTCGCGTCTTGGCGGTCTACTAGTGGCTGAATTGCTTTTAATGCTTTGAAGACATGCTCCTTTTTTACATGCACAAACGGCTTTACCTGTTGGAGAAACAGTTTCACATCTTTTTGTTTAGCAATGTAAAAAAGCCAGTTATCCTTCCAATGCGCTTTCCGTTTTGTGACCACTGCAATATGACCTGTCCCAATGAAATCTTGAATTTTTTGTAACACCCTAAGATGGGTCTGTGGAATATGAATACGGAACCCTTTACCATTGTGGGTCACTGAGCCTTCTCCATCAAAAAAACCTGCTATATAATTCCAACTCATCATACAATTTAAAGTATAGAAGAATTGTGGAGTACTGTGTATGCTGATTGTATATATTTGTCCACATCTCATTATACCCCGATGAGGAATCGCCTCGTCATCCCATGGGGTCCATCTTAGACAGAAGTCTTTCTAATTATTTATTGTACGATTTTGTGTTATTCAGGATACCACGCAGGATTACTCGCGACAAATAAAGTAAATTATCCTTCCCAATAATATTGCTCTCCCGCGGAAATAAGCACCATATCTCCCTCAGTCAATTTGATTGACATACTCCCGGAAGTTATTGTTCCAGAATCCGCCATTATGTATGCAAGCTCTTGGCAGTGTTCATTTAGTGCATTACCAGATTCAGGATAATGTCCATTGATAGTGACAAGCGCACCGTTCAAATAATCATCTCCAATAGGATATTCGCGGGCTACACAATGCTCGCTGTTTTTATGCTCAATGGATTCTTGCCGTTTGAGTATTTGCATACGATTATACAAATACCCCCGCGAGGAATTGAACCTCGATCAAGGGATTAGAAATCCCCTATTCCCAGCCTGCCATCGCCTCTGCCCCCGCAAGGAATCGAACCTTGATTTAGAGCTTAGAAGGCTCCCGTTCTATCCGTTGAACTACGGAGGCTCAGGCTATGGCGGGCAGGTATCCGTTGTCCGCCTCCATTATTTTAAATAATTCTGGCGGATCCGCCGAAACTACCATGAATAAGTGGAGGCGGAAACTACGGGGGCGTAGTTGCGTACTAAACCTAAATTTCTAACGAAAAATCGTTATGAAACTCATTGAAGATACCAATTAAAATTGTTTGCGTCAATGTGACGAATGGCCACTTCCCGCCTCTTCGGCGGGTCGCCGATGAGGCGACTCCCTCGTCTTCCCATGAAACGCGTCATAGACTTCTTTCAAATGTTTATCCGTGACATGGGTGTAAATCTGCGTGGTGGTGATGGACGCGTGCCCCAAGAGCTCCTGCACAGCGCGAAGGTCTGCGCCGGACCGCAAAAGATCCGTACCGAAAGAATGGCGGAGCGTGTGGGGAGAGACGTGCTTCATAATGCCTGTCTCGCGCGCATAACGGCTGACCAAGCGCTCCACGCTGCGCGGCGTCATTCCCATGCGCTCGCCTTTTTTCTTCGCATCCGAGGTGGCGGATGCGCGGTCGTGGCGGACAAAGAGATACGAGGAAAGGTCACGGCGTTTCGTAAGGTATGCCGCGAGCGCCGTACGCGCTTCCGGCGAAAGGAACACCACGCGGAGCTTCCCGCCCTTGCCACGCACCGTGAGGTCATTGCGCCTCTCAGGGATATCCCCTTTTTTAAGCGCACACAGTTCCGATACGCGCAAACCGGTGGAAAACAGCGTCTCCAAAATCGCCTTATCGCGCACACGCACCAATTCCTGCGCCGCGCCTTGCATGGGTGCATCGAGGAATCGCGCGAGCTCTTCGCCCTCAAGAAACGATACCTGCCGCTCCGGAGTGCGCGCGAGCTCTATCTTTTCCGGGGCAAGGGTGGGCACATCCCGCCGCGCGAGATACTTTAAAAATGCGCGCAGCGCAATAAGGTGGTAATTCTGCGTCGTGCGCTTTAAAGGGGCATCCTGCCCATCGCTTAATCGATTGAGCCACAACCGGTAACGGCGGACCAGATCAAGGGTGATGTCGTATGGCTCTGGATCCTGCGCCCATGCGGCAAAACGCTTTAAATAAAAACGGTAATTTTTTACCGTCATCTTAGACCGCCCCTTCTCCACCTCAAGATCCACCATGTATTCGTCGATGTAGTGAGAGATTGTTTTCATACGGTAATTATATTATACGACACTAAATACAAAAAAAACAGTGGGCCAAGTTCTCCAGAGAATGTTATACTTATATAAACGCTATGACTGAAACTCACGCTCCCCTCTCCCATATGAGTCCTTACCAAAAAGTACGGGATTTTATTTTGTGGCCTGCCGTGCATGGCCGCATACAAACAAAAATACTGCTTATCGCGTGCGTAGTAATAGTACTCGGCGCGGGTGGCGGCGCATGGTACGCGCATGCGGCGCGCGAGCCTGCGCGCCTGCTCCAACAAGCAGGGAACAAATTCCTCGCGCTCCCCGCGTATCATTATGAAATAAACGCCATTATCCCCCTTAATATACCCACTGCCTACGGAAACGATGGGCCTGCCATCCTTGCGCTACACGTAAAAGGAGATAGGGACAGGATATATAAACGCTCCACTTCAATGTATACCTACTCAATAACCGCGCCCGAGGGAGAGGTCACTGAAGCGGGGGAAGTATCAATAAAAAGCATCGATGAAGAACGGTACCTATTATTTAAAAATGCACGCGGTACGCATACGCCTCTCCAAGCCTTTGAAGGAATGGGATGGGTCAAATTTGACGCCCGCAAGTGGTATGAGAGCGAGCAGTTCCAGACGCTTGCGCGCTCCATGAGCCTGATCAATCCTGAACAAAAATCGAATGCTACCCGCTCGCCATCGCAACAATCCACTGCAATGGCACTCACGGCGCTGCTCACCAACCCCAAAACGTATACCTTGCGCGATGCGCCTTCTTGGTGGCAGTTATATCGAAAAACATCGCCACTCTCTTATTCATTCATTATCAATACGCCAGAGCTGCGGCAGATCACCTCGCTCATCACCCGCATCATTAAAGATTCATTGCCCTTGCCCATCGGAAATAATGAAAACGCAGTTGACTATGCGGATTCCGTCACAGGTGAAGTATGGATTGACTCGCGCGCAAAGGATGTCACACAGCTGAAAATGCGGATTGAGCCGCTTCCTTCTCTGCCCTATGGCCCATTCTCCATCGGCGCCATCGATATCAAAGGCGCCTTCGCCTCTGCCGCCCAAACGCTCGCATGGGATACCCCTGTGGAATCCGTGGCATTCGAGCACATATTCACGACCCTCATGAATGAATGGTTCGCGGGCAGCTCTATTGACATCACCGCGCCAGTGCAGGAAAGTGCGCAGGACACCGACGGAGACGGGCTGATAGATTATGTGGAATTCATGCATTATCAGACAGATCACCTGAACGAAGATACTGACGGCGACGGGTATGACGACGGCACGGAAATACGAAACGGATATGATCCGCTTATTCCTTACCTTTAATACGAACCGCGTCTATTCGTTTCGTACGCCGCCTGCCGCGAACGCGAGCGAGTCAATGAACAGTCACTGCTCATAGTACGCGCTCACTTAAGGGGCATTGCAATCCTTGCGATTCAGCCCCCCTCTTGCATCTCCCCCCTGCAAAGGGGGAGACAACGATACCATGTCCTCCCCCTCTTAAAGGGGGAGGTGTGGAGGGGGTGTCATGGCCAAGTGAGCACGTACTGCTCATATACTTGCTTTCCCTGCGGTAATATGCTACATTCTTAATCGCTTATTACTAGGGCGACAAGCTGGGCGTATCGTAACAAGAGCACACGAACGACTCGGTTGCCGCGACAGAAAGGGCCACTATGCTCACGAAAAAAAAGAAGGACGCGGTGATAAAGAAATTCCGCACTCACGAACACGATACCGGCTCCCCAGAGGTGCAAATCGCGGTCCTCACGGAAGAAATGAAAGAGCTCTCTGAGCACTTGAAGCTTCACCGCCATGATTTTTCATCCCGCCGCGGCCTCTTGCGTAAGGTAAGTCTCCGGCGGCGGCTCCTCCGTTATCTCCAGCGGGAAAATGAAACACGGTATGAAGAACTCGCCAAGAAGCTGAAACTGAAACGACTCCCCGCATTTACGAAAGACGCCACCTTGAAACAGATGGACGACGAACCGTTTATCGAAACTCCCGTGGAGGCAGAGGAATCAAAGGAAGAGACGAAAGAATAGATAGGACCTCCTCCGCACGGGGGAGGTTTTCTCATAAATAATATTTTATTTCTTAACATAAGTGCCTGGCCATCAGACACCTTAGACCACGGCCTGACGCGAAGCGTCAGGAATAACAAATGTCAAAGTTCAAATATCAAATTTGAAATTTGGATTTTGTCATTTGAGCTTCCGCTCCTCAAAGAGCGGTTTATGGGGTCTAATCGCTTGACGGTCAGGGCACACGAAAGGAAATGGTATGGATCCGAAACAATATACGTTCGAGTTGGGAGGAAAGACCCTGATGGTAGAACACGGGCGTCTCGCGGGACAAGCGCATGGGGCAGTCACGGTACGGTATGGCGATACCGTCGTGCTCGCCACTGCAGTGATTTCAGACAAGGAACGGGAGAAAGTGGATTATTTTCCGCTCCTCGTGGATTATGACGAAAAGCTCTACGCAGCCGGGAAGATAAAAGGCTCCCGGTTTATTAAGCGTGAAGGCCGCCCTTCGGATGAGGCGATTCTTACCAATAGGCTGGTGGACCGCTCTATCCGCCCGCTGTTTGACGAACGGATGCGGCGCGACGTGCAAGTCTATCTCTCCACGCTGTCTTTCGACCAAGAGAACGACCCTGACATTGCGCTTCTGAACGCCGCGTCACTCGCACTCTCGCTCTCCCCCATTCCCTGGGGAGGGCTTATCGCAGGCGTGCGGGTAGGGAGAGTGAAGAATGAGTGGGTTTTGAACCCCACCTATAAAGCGCGGGAGGAAAGCGAACTTGATCTGGTCATTGCAGGCACCGACGAAAAAATAGTGATGATCGAAGCAGGCGCGAATGAAGTGCCCGAAGAGGTGATGACCGCGGCTATCGAATTCGGCTGGAAGCATTTGCGGAACCTTATGCAATTTATGCGCGAGGTGATTGAAGCGCAGGGTATGGAGAAACGGAATGATTGGATTCCCCAGGTCACCGCTGAAGAAGAGGCGCGCCACGCCGTATTGAAGGAGAAGGCAAAGAGCTTGCTTGCCGGTAAACTGGAAAAGCTATTAGCCTTATCGTCAAAAGCGGAACGCGCGGCAGAAGAAGCGCGCCTGAAACAAGAACTTGATGACGCGTTTAAGGCTGATAATGAAGTCACCAAAGAGGATCGCGCGGAGGTGGATATTATCTTCCACGAGCTATGGGCGGAAGCAGTCACCGCGCGCGTCTTTCATGACGGCACGCGGGTGGACGGACGAACCTTTGAAGAAATCCGTCCTTTGAGTATTGAGGTGGGCTTGTTGCCGCGCACGCATGGCTCTGCCCTGTTCACGCGCGGAGAAACACAGGCCCTCTCGGTCGTTACCCTCGGTTCTCCTTCCTCTGAACAAACCCTTGATACCATGGAAGAATCAGGGAAGAAACGCTACATGCACCACTACAATTTTCCGGGGTTTTCGGTAGGCGAGGTTTCACCCCTGCGAGGGGTTTCAAGGCGCGAGATCGGGCACGGCGCGCTTGCGGAAAAAGCAATTCTTCCAGTGCTTCCGAAAGATAAGGAAAAATTTCCCTATACCATCCGCGTCGTTTCAGACATCATGTCATCGAATGGCTCCTCGTCCATGGCGTCCACCTGCGGTTCGTCCCTTTCCCTTATGGATGCAGGAGTGCCGATCAGCGCGCCCGTCGCAGGCATTGCCATGGGAATCTGGACTACTCCCGACGAATCACAGTATAAAATCCTCACCGACCTCCAAGGCATTGAAGACCATGACGGCGGCATGGATTTTAAAGTGGCAGGCACCGCGAAGGGCATTACCGCGATCCAGCTTGACGTGAAAATTTCGGGATTGACGCTTCCCATGATCCAAGAAACATTCGCCCAAGCGCTTAAAGGGCGCCTTAAGATACTTGAAAAAATGAATACGGTCATTGCTGCGCCCCGGCCTGATTTGTCCCCTTATGCGCCGCGCATCTACCCCTTGCAGATCAATCCTGACAAAATCCGCGACGTGATCGGTCCCGGGGGCAAGATCATCAATGAGATCATTGCCAAGACCGGCGTACAGATCGACATCGAGGATTCAGGGCTTATTATGGTCACCGCGCTCTCGAAGGAAAGCGCGGAGAAAGCGCTTGAATGGATTAAAAATTTAACCCGCGAAGTGCAGGTGGGTGAAACATTTCAAGGCAAGGTGACGAGGATTCTCGATTTCGGCGCATTCGTGGAAGTGCTCCCTAAGCAAGAAGGTTTGGTGCATATCTCACAGCTCGCGCCGTATCGCGTAAACCAAGTGACTGATATTGTAAACATCGGCGATGTCATCCCGGTGAAGGTAATAGAAATTGACGAGATGGGAAGGATAAACCTTTCGCTCAAAGAGACTGACTTCAATTTCCCGCCGCCTCCCGCCGGAGGATTCATGGCGCCTCCTGATGACGGCTCCAGGTATATAAACCGCGGCGGCCGTCCCGGCGCCCACGGACGCGACCGTGGCCACTACGACCGCCACTAAGATTGAAGTCAATTCACCAAAAACACCCCGCATCATAGCGGGGTGTTTTGTTATTGACAATAAAATTAAGGAGACTATATTTAAAATGTTATCTGAATATATTATGTATACAAATTGTATGTATCATCATTATAAAGGCACCCAGCTCCCCCGCTCAGACGCAATACAAAAATTAGTGGTGGAAAGAATCCTCATAAATCCTCTCACTGATGACCAGCGAGAGAACTCTAAAGTATGGGAGCTTAAACATAGTAGCAGTTGTATTCAAATAGGAAGGCTTCTTGCCATAAAACGCGGGCTTAACGTTGAATTAGCAGAAATCATTTGCGCGCTTCACGATGTATATGCCATTGACACGGGGCATTATGTAGAACATGCGCAAAGGGGAGCAGAAACCGCCAAGGAGCTCCTGCATACCACGAGCCAATTCAGCGATCAAGAGATTAAGGTTATCTGCGATGCGATACAAGCCCACAGCGATAAACACCTCTATAGTGACGACCCGTATAGCGAACTGATTAAGGATGCAGATATCTTTGATTGTTCTCTTTATGAGGGCACAAAAGAATATTACGAAAAACACAAACCAATAGAGGTACTAAAACAATACTACCATCGGATCCAAAAGGTCAGAGAAGAGTTAGGGTTGCCGCCAGATACTCAATTTACTGTGAAATAATCATATGACTTCAGACATCCTCTACGCGCTTACCTCATCCCATGCGCGCGCTCGGCTGCTTGAGTATTTTGTAAATTTTCAAAGTGAGGCTCAATTCCGTGAACTCCAGCAGAAGCTTTCTATTAACCCGCGTCAGCTCACGCTGCAGCTAAAAAAACTAAAAGAGATAAGTTTAATACATGAAAGGATAGAGGGAAAAAGAAAATTCTATCGCGCAAATATACACACCTCCTATTTTTCATCTCTTCAACAATTCATCAAAAGCCTAAAAATCGATCATGGGGAATGGTTCCGCTGGGAGCGCGCGGGCACTATCCATCACCTTTATATCGTACTTGAGGCTGCGATGCGCCCGATGTATGAATATTTCAGGTTATCATGGCCTTTAACACTAATTATATTTAAAGGAGAAAACGCGCTATGGTGCAATAGAATGAAAGATTTATCAAACTTAGGCGAACAAATTATACAATGGCATCAAAAAACAAATGCTAAAAAATATCACGACGATATCCAGGCACAAACAAAAAAACTTGAACATGTATATTTTTCAATACAATCAGCCGATTTGCCCAAGTTGCCCATAAAGCAACTGGGTAACCTCTACCAAGAACTCCATGATGAATACACACGGTGGTTTGCTTTATTATGGACTACTGAACCGGTCGCTATCAGAGCGGAGGAATTGTTAAAGGTGGAATTGAAAAGCGTTTCCGAGCGCGAATTCGCGCTTTTGACTTCTACCACTCATATATCATTCACACAAGAAATTGAAGACTCGCTACAAGCTATTGTCAGCGCTCTCCGACGCACGCATGGCAGCCCACACGATCCACGTATACTCGCAATGATTGATGCATTCCAGCAAAACTATTTCTGGATGCATAACAATTATTTTGAAACCAAGGTGCTCCAAAGGGAACATATAATATTGGAAGTAAAAAAACGACTCATAACGCCAGTAAAAGAGGGAGGGTATGCCCATGTCGCGAGTGCACAAAAGCTCGCCCTTATGAATAAATTAAAACTAGGAGCTCACACAAGGGCGCTCATTGAGATAAGCGACCACTTTATTTATCTCCAAGATATCAGAAAAAAGTGGATGATGAAGGCCGCACATTATCTGGAACTCCTTTTAGCGGAGGCAGGAAGAAGGTCTCATATGAGCATCCATCACATGAGATATACCCTGCCCGATGAATTCATGCCGATACTCCACGGTCACATTCCCCATGTAAGCCACAGGATGAAAAATGCAATGCTCGTATTTGCGGAGGGCGCGCTCCATGGAAAAATATTCGCAGGGGATCAAGCGTTACGTGAAGAACAGAAATATTTCCCATCAAATAATCCAATCCCTTCTTCTCCACATGGCGTGCTCAAAGGAAGAGTTGCCTGTCAAGGGAAAGCAATAGGCACGGTTAAGGTGCTCATGAATCCAAGCGAAGCGTATAAAGTCAATCATGGAGACGTATTGGTGACCTCCATGACGTCACCAGATTTTATCACTTCAATCAGGAAGTGCGTGGCAATAGTGACCAATGAAGGAGGATTAACCTGTCATGCCGCCATAATTTCACGCGAATTGAATATCCCTTGTATCATCGGTACAAAAAATGCCACACAATTCTTGAAAGATGGAGATAAAGTGGAAGTAAACGCTGATGAAGGAATAGTCACGGTGCTAGAATAATAAGTGAGTCACGCACAAATATTTATCCTCGAAGCAATGAAGGGAATCACTTTTTCGCGATCGCGAAAAGTTGATGCCTTCCACTTTTTCTGCTACTTTGATGACATGAAAAAAATACATGCTAAAAAAATAAAAGGAGAAGAGCGTTCGCTTTCTGATCTTATCCTTAAGATATTGGAAGGGTTGGGAATGCTTGCGGTCGCGTTTATAGCGCCCAACGTAGTACAATTATTCGATTCGGCAGGCCAAGAGAGACAATTTCCGAGAAAGCAATTACGGACTGCGCTTAAACGTCTCGAAAAGAAGGGCTATATTTCATGTGCGAGCGAACACAACGCATGGGAATACCGACTCACTCGGGAAGGACAAGCAATTCTTAAAAAAAAGCATATCGACGATATAACCATAACGCGCCCATCGAAGTGGGGTGGTAAGTGGCGGGTGGTAATATTTGATATTCCCGAAAAATATAAACAAGCGCGCGATGCGCTCCGCGGAAAATTACGGCACCTTGGGTTTCATTATTTGAATTTAAGTGTATGGCTCTATCCCTATGAGTGTCAAAACGAAATCAATGCGATTGTAGAGTATTACGGGGTGGGGCCGTATGTACGGTACATGGTAGTCTATTCGTTTGATGGGATGGAAATAGTGTCGCGAAAATTTCCACACCTCAAACCTTCCTAAGAAGATACGAGTATTGGCGATGACATCAACTTGGTGCGATCGCACCAAAGTGATGTCATACATACCAAAGTATGAAACGAATGATGAAGAGGAAAACAATAAAGTCACGGATAAAAAAGTTCAGATATTCCGTTCCTGACGAGGTGCTTGACCAGCTCGTGGATCTTTTTCGGTCATGGGGAATTCGGGAAAACGACTGGATGGTGGTAACTGCAAGTGCACTACAGCGGTATGGATACCATTTTGTAGACAAGAGGAATGTGGGGGAAATCGATATTTTAATGCGACGAGATGCTATGCCGTGGGGTACAAAAAAATATGAATGGACATATGTGCCCGCTTTAGGAACATCATGGCTGAAAGAGTTCAGGAGATTCATAAAAAAAACTGGATTTACGCCCCACTTACTCGCACTTCCGTTTGGGCCATGGCGAGCACGTGACATATATCACAGCGGAAAATACTTACTGCCTACCGGGACAACAATACGAACTGCATATCCTCAAGATATAATTACTTCACGCGCACGAATTTTAATTGACCGTGTAATGGGAGCCTCCTTTTATGACCGCATACCACGTTGGCGCCGGGAAACAAAATTTTTAGAATCGATCGCACATAAAAAACATGACAAAGCAGTATTAAAAGCGTGCGAATATTTTTTTAGAATCACTAAACGCATCAGTATAAAATATGTTTCAAAGACTGAGCGTAATGAGATTAAGGGATTGGGTATTGGTAAATCGAAAGCAAGAGGCAGAGTGCGAGTGATGCGACGCATTTCTCAGTTGGGTACAATAACACAAGGGGATATTATGGTTACGGATGATACTAATCCAATATTTCTACCTGTGATGATGAAGGTGAAAGCAATCGTAACTAATCATGGAGGCTTAACGTCTCATGCCGCGACTTTGGCGCGGGAGTTTAAGATTCCAGCAGTGATCGGGACGAAAGTGGCGACAAAAGTGTTGAAAACTGGAGACCGAGTGGAAGTAAACACAAAGACGGGAGTCGTCAGAAAATTATAGATGACATCATTTTGGTGCGATTCAGCCTTCCAAAGCCACGCTCCGTCGCCGAAGCGGCTATGGCGCGTAGGAGACTTCGGCGAAGGAAGCTCGCACCAAGTTGATGTCTTATCAACACCTCTATTACTTATCTTTAATCTTATGCGAACCCGCATTGTGGTAAGCGCTCTCATTGAACAGGAAGGGAAGATACTCCTTGGCCGCAAAAAGCCGGGAGTAGGCCCCTATCCTGATACCTGGCATTTGCCGGGAGGCGGGATTGAAGAGGAGGACAAGACGCTTGAAGAAGCGCTCCAAAGAGAAGTGAGAGAAGAAACCGGCCTGGAAGTCGCGGTAAGTGATAGTATTGGATTTGATGAAGATTTGGAACCGAACAAAGAGGGAGAGGAGACGCACTATATATTTCTGGTACATAAGACGCGGGTATCAGGAGGCACGCTGAAACCTTCAAGCGACCTTGTGGCGCTCCAGTGGTTCCCCCAGAATGAACTCAAGAATCTGCCTCTCACCATGCCTTCTCAAAAGCTTTTCATAAAAATGGGCATTGTATGATACAGTGAATGTGCTATGCAGCATATATTGTCAGCAAGTCAATTTAATAGGGAAATGCTTGATGAGTATCTCAAACGTGCAGAGATAATGGAGCGCGTGGCAGCGCAGGGCGGGAGTGATGATTTGAAGGGGAAAATTTTGGCGACGCTTTTTTTCGAACCGTCCACACGCACGCGGCTTTCGTTTGAAACCGCCATACTCAAGCTTGGCGGGCAAGTAATTTCGCAAGAGAGCGCATCGGTATCAAGTTCCGCGGCAAAGGGTGAGACGATAGAGGATACAATCCGGATAGTAAATGGGTATGCGGACGCAATTGTACTACGCCATCCAGAAATGGGCACGGCAGAGCGCGCCGCGCGCGTTTCCGAAGTTCCGCTCATTAATGCGGGCGATGGGCCGGGTGAACATCCTACGCAGTCGCTTCTCGATCTCTTTACCATACAAAAAGAACTGGGGCATATTGACAATATCCATATTGCATTCGTGGGAGACCTCAAATATGGACGTACGGTCCGCTCACTCGCGCGTTTCTTGACCAATTACACGAATGTGAACATGACATTTGTGTCTCCTGTACCCTTAAGACTTGGCGATGATATCAAAAAAATCCTTGCTGAACATCGCGTATCATTCAGCGAAACTGAAAACTTAAATGAAATAATAACGAATATAGATATACTTTATATGACCCGCGTGCAACAAGAACGATTTAGCGACAAAAGCGAATATGAACGCCTGAAAAATAGCTATGTGCTCACCGCGGATCTTGTGGGAAACATGAAACAAAGCGCACGCATCCTCCATCCCCTGCCGCGCGTGAATGAAATTGCGCCCGAGGTGGATCGCGATCCCCGCGCCGCCTACTTCCGGCAGGCGAGAAACGGCCTCTATGTAAGAATGGCACTGCTGCATACCATCATTAAAGGGAAATAACGCATGGACGTGCTCTTCCATTATTCAATCGCATTCCTTACATCATTTATCGCGAGCATCATCGGTTCAATCGCGGGAGGAGGCGGTCTCCTTTCCACTCCTGTACTCATTTTCCTCGGGCTGCCGGCGCCCATTGCTGTTGCCACTAAACGGTTCGGCGATCTCGGCGGCACTGCAGGCGCCATCAAGCGCTTCTCTTCCGATAAAAAAATCGTGTGGACCGTGGCATGGTCTCTCGCGATCGCAAGCCTCTTTGGCGCGCTCGTGGGAGCGCACCTGCTACTGCAAATCAACAGGGAGCTTCTCCAGCGCCTCATTGGCGTGATGATGCTGGCGCTGTGTCCCTTCTTACTGCTGCGCAAAGAGATCGGCGTGATGCGTACCCGAACTCATCCATTGGCAAAAGGCATCGGATACATCTTTTACTTTATTTTAGAAGCATGGACCGCTTTTTTCGGAGGAGGCTCCGGTATCTTTGCGCGCTATGTGCTTGTCTCATGCTTTGGCTTGACGCTCACTGAAGCAAGCGCCACGGACCGCGTTGCCGGGCTCGTGCTCGCCGTCACCGCCGTCATAATATTCGCGATGAATCGCGTTATTGACTATGGATATGGTATAGTACTTCTTACCGGAGGTCTCTTAGGCGGCTATATAGGCGCGCATATCGCCATAAAGAAAGGTGATGTGTGGGTAAAATACATATTCACCATTCTTGTAGGCATCTTTGGCATTGCCTTGCTTATTAAATAACTAAATCTTATGGACCAAACTTTCACTACCTCTTCTCCCAAAGCAACGCCGCGCGACGTGTTCCTGCATCTTTTAAGCGTTGGCACCCTATACGTAAGCGCGGTGTGCCTCATTGCGCTTCTTTTCCAATATGTGAATTATTATTTTCCTGATCCTCTGCAGTACTATGAGACGATCTTCGGTGTGCTGCGCCGCACCATCGCCACGGTGATCGTGGTGTTCCCCGTGTACGTGGCGACCGCATGGTATTTCCAAAAAGAAGCGGTGAAGGACCCTGCGCGGCGGGATATTAAAATCCGCAAATGGCTTGTGTATCTCACCTTGTTTGTGTCCGCAGTGACGGTCATTGTCGACCTCGTGGTGCTCGTCCATCGCTACCTGGGAGGTGAGCTCACTCCCCGTTTTGGACTGAAAGTGCTCGCGGTGCTGCTCGTGGCGGCAGGACTCTTCTGGTATTATCTCTGGGATCTGAAACGGCAGGTAAGCGTACTTCCGATAAAAATAAAAAATATTCTGCGCGCAACGGTCGGCATCGTAGGGATAGTGATCATCGGGGGATTCTTCCTCGTCGGCTCGCCCCAGAAACAAAGGCTGATACGGTTCGACGCGCAACGAATCACAGACCTGCAAATGATACAAAATGAAGTGATATATTTCTGGCAGCAAAAAAATTCCCTTCCGCAGGCGCTTGAAGAACTTAACAATGATATCAGCGGGTTTCGCGCGCCTCTGGACCCAGAAACAAATGAACAATATGAATACGGCATCAAAGGCCCACTTGTGTTCGAGCTCTGTGCGAACTTTAATACCACAGGAGACGAAGAGAACGCCCGGCGCGGCATTAAAACTGCACCAATCTACGGTACCGCTCAACAGAACTGGAACTGGGAACATGGGATCGGCCGTGTGTGTTTTAAGCGCACCATTGACCCGGAAATTTATGGTAACAAAGAGGGAAACACTATCCGCCCGACACCGCTCCCCTCGCCTCTGCCTGCCCAAAATATACCAGACTAATAGCGCATAATTGCCATGTCTACTGTAGTTAAAGTAGTCTATTTTCTGCTCTTTCTCGGACTGGTCGTCCTTCCGCATTTTATCGTAGAAGACATACTCTTTCTCCCGCAAGCATACGCGCAATCGCTCGGCTCGCTGGTGCTCGTGTGCGTTGGGCTACTTTTTTATTACCTCCATAAATGGGATTTGCGAAGAATGGAAAAAAAACTGGAAATATCGACTGACAAGCTCAATGACGCTTATACCTACCTAGGCACGGTGAACCGCCGTTTACCGCTCTTGGAAGGCGTGACTACTGACCTGTTACGCACGTCTGATATGGAAAATAACAAAAAGAAGGAGGTATTTGTAAGCCTCCTCGCGACGGTCGTCACCTCTCTCGTGCGTGCGGACTGGGGCATGTTCCGCTTTATTGAAGTAGAAAGTAAAAATACCGTAAAAGAATTCATCTACACCCAAAAAAACTACGTGCTCCTTAAAACAGAATTCAGCAACCAAGAACTGCTGGATACGCGTAGCAACACAGGGCGTATACATGAGCTACGCGATCTCTATGTGCTCCACACCTCTGATGCCACCACCTCTCTGCCATGCTTCTTAATTTTCCCTAAAGGAGATGAAGAGATCGGTGACGTACTGACGGTTATACAAAGCATCGTGGATCAGGCGCAGCTTTTTTTTAAATACTACTACCCCACCGCAGCGCACTAAGGTAAAGCGCGCTCTTTTAGTCTTTCCACCACCTCTCTGCGGTGGTGTATTCGTCCCAGGCTTTCATCGACTATTTTTAAGGCGGGCCCTTAAAAAACAAAGTGCTGAAGTGATTGCTTAAATTCACACTCAGCACTTTACGATAAGGCTCGCTCTGTGAGTAAATCACTCATAGCTGACCCTTAGAATAGCCTGATAAAGATTCTCATTTTCCTTTACCAGCATTCCAAACTCCGGCAATAGCTGATCCGGAAAATTAGCGACTCTAGCCGTGTAAGGCATTGAGTCGCTGTTGAAGTATTTTTGCAAATCGGCGTATCGCCGGTGAAATTCTTCCACCGACATATGATGGGGCTTAAGTACTGTTTGCCGTAACGAGAAATGATCCGAATTATCAGTTAATAGATTGTTCGGATTGGTCCTCTCGTATAATACAGTCCCCTTAAATGGAGTGAGTACGAAAAAGTGACAAGAAGTTAGCCCGAGCTCCATGCTCGTATAATTCAGAAGGTGGTCAAAATCATCTTGCGTGAAATTTTGATTTATCATTGACGTACCGTGTACGCTCACGGCATTTTGTCTGCAAATATTTATTGCCTTAGCATGCGATGTCGTCGTGTCCTCCTTTTTGTATGCCTCAAGCTGTTTGTCCGAGAATCCATCAATGCCAATCCAAGCCTCCACCAAACCTGCACTTGCCCATTTTTCCAGCAGCCAAGGATTCTTTGCGACCGTGTCTGCACGGGTGTACATAATGAATCTCTTGTTAATCCCCGAACTAATGATAGCCCCAGCTAATTCAAACATATAATCCGCTTCGATGAACGACTCATCGTCGGCTAAAAATATGTTCTCGGGAGTTAACGAGGCAATCTCTTGCACAATCCCAGCGATGTCTCGAATCTCATAACGCGGACAAATTTTCCAAAGGCAACAGAAGTTACATCTATATGGACAACCGCTGGAAGTCTTGATTGATACCACTGGCTGTAAAACCTGCTCAAACCCCGGTCTGCCGATCGCAATATGATATTTGTACCGCGTAGATAATTCCCGATTGGGATTCGGATAACTTTGTAATGTAACCGATGGCACAAAGCTAGTATCAATCATTGCTTGAACTACTTTCAGTCTTCTTCCTTGGGCGATCATCTTCACTGTCACGGGAAAATTACCCATGGGATTCCTCCATATGACAACGTCGACTTTCTGAAAGAAATCGTATGGCCACAACATCACATGTATTCCTCCGACTACTGTTATGATCTTGCGATCGATATCTTTAGTTATCTGGGCGAGTTGCAACACTCTCCCAGTATTGGAGGATGTTCTTGCAGAAAAGGCAATGACATCGGGCTGAAAAGCCCTGATCGTCTGCCTAAATGCAGTATCCGGCTCCGCTTCATTATTCAAATCAATTAGACAGAGATCGTGGTAGTCCTCTACTGTCGCCGCAACATAACTCAACCCCAACGGTTCAAAATTATAAAAGTGCATCCCCGCGTTGACCACTGGATTGAGAGAATCTGGCTGCACAAACAATATCTTCATTTTAATCACCTCTCTTTTTTGTATTTTATTTTTAACTGATTTTTAAGCTTAGCATGGGCATTCCAGAATACCCGCACTTATTTTCGGGAAGCATCTCCCCACCCACCTTTCTTTCCCGTACTTTCTATCCTTTATCTTACTGCACCGTTGCCACAACTCCGCGAGCGAAGAGTCGCGTATATTCCCAACAGTATCATCAGCCTCACAGAGTTTAATGTTCCCGATATCGTCCATATACATCCCGGCGCGAGCAATATCGCATGGTAAACCACCTGGGAATGCAACGGGGTCGGGGAAATAAATTCCTTCATGTTCTCTCAAAGTAACAAGTCTTTGTATGAGGTTTGTAATCTCACGAGGGCATGGAGAGTACTTTACTCTGATTTCAGGATCAGCCACCTTTCCAATTGGCATTAATGGACAGACGAGCGGATAGATATTATTATGCAGTGCAAAATTAAAGATATATGCTATCTTGCCGTAGTTCTGTTTCAGGAGGACAATTCCGAAACCCAGCCTCGTAGGATGATATCTATTGAAGCCAGCAGACAGTAGGCGTGTGAGAGCTTTATTTCTCAAGGTAGAATATCCTTTCCGTTGGACGATGCTATCCTGCTGTTGTCTCTCGTACTTGAGCATTACCGTAGCTCCTATATCATGAAGTTTCCGCACGATTCCATCACACGAAAGGTGGTGAATTTTTTGTGCGAGTTCATCCGATCCCAGCACATCTCCACAGGTGAATAAAACAGGAATCACGCCAAGATTTCTGATCTTAGCGAGCAGAGGGAGTATATCTTTCCGTAGTAATGGTTCTCCTTCACCGAGAATTTTGATACTTTTCCCTCCTAGTGCTGCAAACTCTTCAAACACCCGTACAATCTCATCTTGTGTTAATTTAGGTCCATGATTTACGCCGAAATACCCGCAATAGAAGCACTTGTTCAAACATCCACCTGGTAATGCACAGTCCATCGTGAGAGGGATGTTGTTTTTTCTTGCCTGCACAATATCTTTATCAGAGAATGTGCCTCCCTCATATCCAAAAATTTTTGTTGTGTTTTTCATTTTTTGTCTCCTTATTTTTTTCATGTTAAAGAACATGCTTTTTATTTTTGTTATTTCCATTTATAGAGTCTATTGATAACCCTTCTTTCAATGCACCCAGTATGCCAGCTGCCTCCAGATAATTCCGCGCTCGGTAAATATTACTCTTGCTGACATTTAGTTTATCAGGTGTCACATCTAAGACTGTGGTATTATTTGTCACCGTGATGATCGGAATATGTAACTTATTTGCAATCAATACTGGGATGCCTCCGCAAGATGTTTCTGGACATACAACCGCTTGTACATCATTCCGAGTAACAACACTTGAGTATTTTTCCTGTGTAAATATTATTCTTGGAGCTTTTGATAGCCCTTTAAGCACACACACCAGACCGCTTTGCGAAACATATTCGCCGGCAGAGCGAGAATCAACCACGGAATATCCAACTGGTTTGTAATTGAGAAGCGGCGCATGTCCGCAGGGCACGCCAAAACAATAACCAATCAGATGAGAAATAATCGCTTCCACGCCGCCGATAAGATTTGGCCATTTACCTCTTAAGTGTTTTTGGTACAAATTAGCATCAATCCCGTGAATAATAGAGGTTACCGCAATCGCGTCCGTGCCTGCTTTGAGAAGTTTTTCTGCATTCTTGAGCAACCCCTCTACATTTTTTATTGTTCCAACCATTGTTCCTGAAGGCGTCCTTTCGATTATCGCTCCAATACTCTCCGACATAACCTCTATAGCCGCGACGTTAATGCCGTGTACCGCTTGCATAGCATTAACGATATTTTCAACTAATGCGAGTCCTTGTTTATCTACTTTCTCAATAAGAAGTCCAATTTTATTATTTCTGACTGGTGCAAAGCCGATATTCCCTAGCATTAATTGATCAATCATGAATCCTTCAACATAGAGTGCACTGTTTGGAATATTAAAAAAATCAGATGCGTTGTACACATTTGGGTGTGTAATCATGACATCTGATACCGTGGCAAGTAATTGATTTGCTGGCGCGGCATCGCCTGCAAAACCACCAATACTAGCACCAATGCCGGTCGGAACTATATGAACTAACCCATAATGAGTGGAAGTTGTCTTTGTTTCATTGAGAGTAAGGACGAAAGGGTATTGGACTGAGACATTTGTAATAGTTGCCTCAACAATTGCCTGGCGACCCTTGATTGAATTTATACTCCATCGAAGAGGAAAATAGTTTTTTAATTGTTTATGAAATATTTTTAAGACACCGTCAAAGATGCTCTGACTTTTCTGCAGGCTTATCTTGAGTATCACGTTTTTTATACCTACTGTTCTTGTCATACTCCTGCGCTCTTTCCCACGCGAGTTTCCAAATTTCCTTCTGAGCTTGTGCAAAGGCGTGGCTTTTAATAATCATTCCGAACTTCTGTTCAAACTCCATAATTGCCACCTTATCGCTATAAATATTTACCTCAAGTCCGAAATCGAAAGGAAGATCAACTAATTTGCTTTCACGGAGATGATTTTTGTCTCGGGCTTTGACGGATTGTGCGTATTTGGTATTCGGCATTATAACCTTAATCGGTATTTTTTTATTTGTTCGCCTGTTGAAGTAATTTTCTATAAAATTTCCCAAGCGTTCATACACGATCTTGCCGCCGGCGTAAGCCAGAATTTCTTCTGAAGAGGTAAGCGTATCTTCATATACTTTCTTAATGCCCTCGATCCCTTCGTAAAAGCTTATTTCCGGTTTTTCTGTTCCAGTTTTATAAATTGTTTGCAGTTGGGCAATGATATCATCAACACTCAACTCGAGCTTTTTAGCGTTTCTCGTTACTCTTAAAACTATATCCTTAAGCCGCGCCGGGCTTAATGCCTTGATCGCCTTCCCTCTCCGCTTGTCTACAAGCAATTCAATCAACCCTTTCTCCAAAAGTGAATCAAGAACTTTATATCCCGTCACGCGGTCTATGTGCGCCGCTTGTGAAATTTCTGGCACAGAAGCGATCCCCAAGGTAAGGGAGGCGGTATAAAATTTGATTTCACTATGAGATAAACCTAATTTCTTTAAAAAGTTGGTTATTTTTTCTTGTGGAAGCATATATTTTAGTTGATATATAGTCAAATAATTATTATATTGTTAGAAAAAATAAGTTTGGTTAGCCAATAATATGATATCTTTTAGTTGACGATGTGTCAACTAATAATAAAACCAACTCTGTAAGAGTGGCTGATAAAGATAATTATATAATCCCCATTACGGGGAATAAATGAAATGCTTAGCCTTTCCACCACCTCTCTGCGGTGGTGTATTCGTCCCAGGCTTTCGCGGAGAGATCGTCTTCTTTTGTGGTGCTGAGTGAACGCAAATACATTTTCGCGATTTTGAGGTCAGTATGGAGAGGGATATGGCTGTCCACCGCCAATCTTCTGATAAAAAAGCCGTCAGTCCGCGAAGACGAGGTCTGACGGCGTTCAGGGATATTAATAACACAATCAACTTTCCTCCCCCTTATCCATTCGCTGACATTGGGGCTCCCCCCTTCGCTCACCTTGCGCAAGCACAACGTTTCGATGCCGTTATCCTCCAAAAAATTCGCGGTATGCTCCGTGGCGGCGAAAACGAATCCCTGACGGGAAAGTGCCTGGATATCAAAAAGAAGAATACCTTTGGCGGTATCTGGGCCGATCGAAAGGAGTATTGTTTTTTTAGGATAATAATTGCCTGCCGCCGCAATCGCCTTCAAAAAAGCCTCCTCATAAGAATCGCCGAAACAGGCCACCTCGCCGGTGGACGCCATTTCCACCGTAGGCTTCGGGTCCGCGCCTTTAATGCGGCTAAAGGAATACTTAGGCGCTTTCACGGCCACATAATCAAGGTCAAGGGTACGGTAATCTCCGCGGATATCCTCACCGAGCATGGCGCGGGTGGCGAAATCAATAAAATTATAACGAGACACCTTTGACACGAAAGGAAATGACCGGCTTGCGCGAAGATTGCACTCAATCACCTGGATGCGGTTGTCTTTGACGAGGAATTGGATATTGAAGGGGCCGGTGATATCTAACTCTTTCACGATATTCCTGCATACGAGCTTCACCCGCCGCGTCGTTTCAAGGAACAGCCGCTGTGGGGGATAGACGACGGTCGCGTCGCCCGAATGGACTCCCGCGTGCTCCACGTGTTCGGTAACCGCATATAGCACCAGCTCACCCTTTTGCGCGACACCGTCGATCTCCACCTCTTTGGCGCCCTCAATGAATTTCGAGACGACCACGGGATGATCCGGCGTCACGGCCGATGCCGCAGTAAGATAGCGGGTAAGCTCTTCCTCATCCTCCGCGACATTCATGGCCGATCCTGAAAGCACGTAGGACGGGCGCACGAGTACGGGAAATCCCGCGGCATTGGCAAACGCGCACGCTTCGCGCACGGTAGTGAGCTCTTTCCATGCAGGCTGGTCTATATTGAGCCGGTCAAGAAGCGCGGAAAACTTGTGCCGATCCTCTGCGCGGTCTATATTCCGGGCTGACGTGCCCCACAGGGGCACTTTGGCGTGCGCAAGAGACAGCGCAAGGTTATTCGGCACCTGCCCTCCCATAGAGACCACCAATCCCCTCGGACGCTCAAATTCGCAGATATCCAGGATGCGCTCCAAGGTCAATTCCTCGAAGTAGAGGCGATCAGACATGTCATAGTCAGTGGAGACCGTCTCGGGATTTGAATTGACCACAATCGTGCGAATTTTCTTGTGCCGCAAAGTTTTGGCAGTATTCACGCAGCACCAGTCAAATTCAACTGAAGAGCCGATGCGATAGGGGCCGGAACCAAGCACGATGGCGGGGCGCCGCTCACGCGTTACATCATGTGCGCTCCCGTGGTAAGTGCAGTAGAGGTAATTGGTCTTCGCGGGAAATTCTCCCGCGGTCGTATCAATTTGTTTTACCGTAGGCACCACGCCGCATTGTTTCCTCAACCTGCGGACCGCGTGTTCTGTATGGGCGCACGCCTCAGCGATGCACGCATCTGAAAATCCTAACTGTTTAAGTTTTTTTAATGCAGGTGTGTTGCGCCTCACTTCGTCCCATCCTTTTGCGCGTAAGGACGCATACGCTCCCGCAAGCGTTTTGAGATGCGAGAGAAACCATGGATCAATGCCGCTCAAGCGCGCGATGCGGGAGACGTTCACCTTGTGCCCTAGCGCAAAGGTAAAGGCAAAAAGGCGCGACGGCGTAGGAATGCGGATATCGCGGAGCGCTTTCTCAAGGTCATGATATCCGTTATTCATAAACAGTTCTTTTCCCAAGCACAACATCCTCACCGCCTTTTGAAGCGCCTCAGGGAAACTGCGCCCCAGCGCCATCACTTCGCCCACGCTTTTCATCTCTGAACCTATAGTAAGCTCGGCGGCGCGGAATTTCGTAAGGTCCCACCGGGGAATTTTTACTGCGATATAATCAAGAGCCGGTTCGAAAAAGCTGCCGGTCGCGCGCGTAATCGCATTGGGTATCGCATGGAGCGGAATCCCAAGCGCCGCTTTGGTCGCCACAAATGCCAGAGGATATCCCGTGGCTTTTGACGCGAGCGCAGACGAGCGGGAAAGGCGCGCATTCACCTCTATCACTCTGATACGAGGCATGACACGGCTTTTCACCCGAGGTTTCGGCTCTACTGCAAACTGGATATTGCATTCTCCCACAATATCCAGGTGATGCGCCACCTTGAGCGCCATGGCGCGCAATAAATGGTATTCCTTATTGGAAAGCGTTTGCGAGGGAGCAACCACGATGCTTTCGCCCGTGTGGATGCCCATGGGATCCATATTTTCCATATTGCACACGGTAACCGCATTGCCAAAAGAATCCCGCATGATCTCATATTCAATTTCCTTCCAACCTCCCAAGTACTCTTCCAAAAGGGCCTCTCCCCCCTGCGACAGCGCAGTGTTTAATAACTCCCTTAATTCACGCGGGTTGCGCGCATAACCAGACCCTAAACCTCCCAGCGAAAAACCAACACGTACCATGACCGGATAGGCAATGCGTTTTGCGAAGAGAAGCCCCTCCTCCATATTCTTCACGGTGGTGCCGCGCGGCACCGCGATCCCGATCTTTTGAAGCCGCGCAGAAAAAGCAGCCCTGTCTTCAGTGTCATGAATCGTTTTCAGGGAAGTGCCTAAAACGCGGACCCGATGCCGCTTCAGAACGCCCTCGCGATCCAACTCAAGTCCGAGGTTCAATGCAGACTGGCCTCCCACATTCAAGAGGATGGCATCAGGGTGCTCCCGCGCGATAATGCGCGCAGCAAAATGAAGGGTCAGGGGAAGAAAATATACCCGATCCGCAAAATCCGCGTCAGTCTGCACGGTGGCGATGTTGGGATTTAAGAGAACAGTTTTGATGCCTTCTTCCTTAAGCGCCTTAATCGCCTGCGAACCGGAATAATCAAACTCTCCGGCTTGGCCGATTTTCAAACCGCCGGAACCGATGATAAATACTTTCTTCGGAAGGGTCTTTTTTGATAATGTGTTTTGCATCACAAAGGATATAAATCAAAATGCAAATCTCAAAATCCAAAATGAAAGTGTAAAATTTATAAATTTTGATTTATCATTTTGATTTTTGATTTTTGGATTTTACATTTATACGGTAAGGTGCAGTATCCTTCATAGTAATTTTACAAACTCATCAAACAGATAATTCGTATCATTCGGTCCTGGATGCGCTTCGGGATGAAATTGCACCGAGATAAACGGCAGCCTCCGGTGTGCGATACCTTCAACGGTCTTGTCGTTGGCATTGCGGAACGATACGCGCCACTGCTTCGGCAGAGAAGATTCGCGCACCGCATATCCATGGTTCTGCGAGGTGAGCACGCAACGATGGGTGCCTTCAATGCGGCACGGCTGATTCTGCCCTCGATGGCCATAGGGCAACTTATATGTGTGAGCTCCCGCGGCAAGCCCCATCAATTGGCTCCCAAGACAGATGCCAAAGAGGGGACGCTTTTGCCGAAACGCTTTTTGCAGAAGAGCGATAGTAGCGCGGCACTGCATGGGATCTCCCGGCCCATTTGAAACCACAATGCCGTGAGCGCGAAGCCGGGTAAAATCATAGTCATAGGGCACGCGGGTGACCCGCACTCCGCGCGCTACAAGCGAACGCACGATACTTTCTTTCGCGCCGCAATCAACTAAAATGACGTGCTTTGCGCCTCGCCCGACATGCGATACGCGCGGTACCGTGACCTGTGCCACAAGATTTTCTTCGTTGGGATCTTTGTTTTCCACATACGCATGACTGTGCACAATCGTCCCGCGCATCACCCCGTGCGCTCTGATCTTTTTAGTAAGCGCGCGGGTATCTACGCCCGCAAGGCAGGGCACTCCTTCCCTTATCAGCCACCGCGAAAAAGAATGCACGCCCTCCCAATGGCTCCAATGCTCAACGCACTCGCTTACAATCACCCCACGGACCTGCATCTTTTTTGACTCCCAGCTCTTAGCGGATGGGACGCCGTAATTGCCAATAAGCGGATACGTAAACACGAGTATCTGCCCCCTAAATGAGGGGTCAGTGAGCGACTCGACATAGCCGACCATGCCGGTGGTAAATACTACCTCCCCCCCCGCAGATACAGGCGCCCCGCAGGACACCCCAGACCATCGTGTGCCGTCCACAAGGGCAAGTTCGCCCGCTAAAGGTGCCTTCCTAAAAGGCCAAAAAAATCCCCCTTGTGGGGGAATGGGAAAAACGGCAGTAGTTTGGGTGTTGGGCGCACGTCTGGTAGAGCGAAGAGGCATGGATGGAAAGGTTGAATTAAACCTTTATCTAAGACGCCCTGTAAAAATAACTTCACGCTTTGATTAACTGCCTTGCCTGAAATAATAGCATTATATACAAGAACGACCCTATAAGTTATTTTTTCTGGCACCCTAAAAGACAGTATAACGGCAAAAAGGCTATCAAACAAGTGGTTTAAGTCGAGTGTGCCCCCCCTGCCATCTTTAGGGGGCTCTAAGGCAAGATATTTTTCCACAGGCAGATGAATCCAAAGTGTTCATTTTTTCGCTTAAGTACGAATAAATTCAGCATTTTCCTCCCTTCTTGACTTTAGCTCTTTTCTCTGCTATACTGCTGATGTAAAAATAAAGTCACCCAAGTTAAGAAGCGGAGAGCGGAGGTCTCATCTTAGCTTTAAAAACCAAACTTAAGGTATTACCTCCGTTTTCTACTTCTCGAGGATAATATTCGCCGATATTATCCGCAGTTATAAAAATAACTGAAAAAATAAAAATAAAAAGTTTTATTTCGTACGCAATTACCCTTAAAAAAGGTATTGAATGTACGAGGAGGGAGGTAGAGAATATAGGGCTATTTAAAAATTCGGCAATAGCCTAAAGGGGCTTACATCATCATCTCCGCTTTTACCCACCAGGGTGAGAACGGGGTGGGTATTAGTCCCTTGAGGCCCACGCTGGACCCTATATTCTTTTTTATTCGGCCCCTAGCGGGGCCTCATTTTTTTTATTGCGCACTTATCCTATACATGGTAGTATCAATACACCTTAGGCGCCATAAAAAAAATAACAAATCCAGCCATTGGCATGATAGTTCTGGAAAACAAGGCTAAACCTTATGCTTAAGTGAAATGTTATTTTTTTAAGCGCCCTTACCTCATGATATGACTTTTCCGCTTTCACTTATCAAAGAGCAAAAAAAGAAACTCGAGCAAGAGCGCGACCAGCTGAAAAAACAGCTTGACGCCATCTCGAAACGCGGCAAGGGGAAAAAGCCCCGCGGGCTTGATGCGAAATTCCCCTCGTACGGAGACAAGGAGGATGAGAACGCCGCAGAGGTTGCCCAATATTCTGATGATCTTTCGCTCGAAGAGACGCTTGACCATGCGCTCGCCGACGTAGAGGGCGCACTGAAACGCATAGAGAACAGCACGTATGGCGTATGCCGGCACTGCGGCGAAGCGATCGACCAACGGCGCCTTAACGCGCGCCCCTCTTCTTCCTCATGCGTAAAATGCAAACAGAGGCTGAAATCCGGCGGAGGAAAAAAATAATATTCCATTGCGCGTAATCAGTGTATGGATGTGAGGAAGTATTGCGGAGATAACAACAATGACATAATCGTATCCGCGCTTTTCGTACTCGACCGTGTATTGAAATGGCGCGCGCTCACCCATCCTCCTTCCCCCCCGGATGGTTTTTTTGTATATCACCAAAATCCCGGCATCGCGTTCTCACTGCCTCTAGCACCTATCCCGCTGATCACACTGCTTATCCTTGGCGTCGCGACAGTCGCGTGGCTGTATATCCAGCAACGTAAAAAATCAGTGCGGCACGCGCTCCCCTACCTCCTCATACTCGCAGGCGCCGTTTCCAATATCATCGACCGTCCGCTCTCAGGCGGAGTGATTGACTATTTTTTTCTTCCCCCTTTGGGATTGTATTTTAACATTGCGGATGTCATGATAGTGGGAGGAATACTATTGCTTATCTTCAATAAAGATGAGAAGATAACATAATCCTTGAATGGATAAAATATAATATAAAATCAGGTCATGAATTTTCAATTCTCAATTTACAATTTTCAATCAATGACCTCATGTCTCTATTCTCATACATTGAACCATTGATTCATTGAAAATTATTTGAAAATTGATACCTGAAAATTTAGGTACTAACTTATGGCTACCAAAGTCTTTTCTGCGGCAATCGTAGGTTTGGAGAGCGAGCTCGTCGAAGTGGAGGCTGATGTCGGCAATGCGCCGTCCGCATTTATCATCGTGGGGCTCCCTGATAAAGCCGTGGAGGAATCAAAGGAGCGTATCAGATCAGCAATGAAAAATTCCGGATTGGAATTTCCGCGCCCCAAGGTCACGGTGAACCTCGCGCCCGCAGATTTGAAAAAAGAAGGCCCGAGCTACGATCTGCCCATCGCGGTGTCCGTGCTTGCCACGCAAGAAGCGTTCATGTGGGCTCCTGAAGACCAGCGTGCGCTGTTTGTGGGGGAATTGTCCCTTGATGGCCACTTGAGACCTATCCCGGGCGCGCTTTCCATCAGTCTCCTTGCGAAACGTAAGGGGTTCCCGCGGATTTTCCTCCCTGTGGAAAACGCGGCAGAGGCTAACCTTGTGCCCGACTTGGAAATCATGCCGGTTACTACGCTGTCAGCGCTCGTACTCCACCTTACAGGTGAACGCCAAATAGCGCCGCTTAATTACACCCCTCCCGCCCCTCCGGAGGGTTCAACAAGCCGGTATGATATGTGCTATATCCAAGGCCAGGAGCACGTGAAGCGCGCGCTCGAGATCGCTGCCGCGGGCGGGCACAATGTGCTGATGTCCGGACCGCCCGGCGCGGGGAAAACCCTGCTGGCGAGAACCCTCCCTTCCATACTCCCCACCCTCACGCTAGAGGAAGCGCTCGAGGTTACCCGCCTTTATTCTGTGTCAGGCGTGATGCCAAAGGAATCCCCGCTCCTCTGGGAACGGCCGTTCCGCGCCCCTCACCATACGGCGTCAGGAGTCGCGGTGGTGGGCGGAGGCACCATTCCCCGCCCGGGGGAAATCAGCCTCGCGCATCGCGGTATTTTATTCCTTGATGAATTTCCGGAATTCGGACGGGCGGTGCTTGAAAATCTGCGCCAGCCGCTGGAAGACGGCGTGGTGGCGGTCTCCCGCGCGGCAGGCACCATGCAATTCCCCGCGAAATTCATGCTCATCGCGGCCATGAACCCATGCCCCTGCGGTTATGCCACTGACCCGACGCGCCATTGCCTCTGTAGTGTGGGACAAGTGATGAAATACCAAAAACGGCTTTCAGGGCCGCTCCTCGATAGGATCGACATCCACACAGAAGTCCCAAGGCTCAAATTCGAGAAACTTGCCGACACTGCGGTTGCTGAATCCTCATCTGCGATCAGGAAACGCGTAGAGCAGGCGCGGCAGAAGCAATATGCACGCTTCAAAGGGTCCCCCATCCTTACCAATGCCGAAATGTCGTCGCGTGAAGTGCGCGAGTATTGTCCGGTGAGCGTTGGAATACAAACCATCCTTAAAAACGCGGTCACCACCATGCATCTCTCCGCGCGAGGCTATTACCGCGTGCTCAAAATCGCGCGCACCATCGCGGATCTCGGCGGCGAAGAGCCGATTACCACTTCACACGTCACCGAAGCGCTCCAATATCGGCCGAAGGTGGGAGAATGAGACAGTCTTCAGTTTATTAGTTTTTCAGTTCATCAGTCGTCAGATTGGAGGGCGGTATTGATATAGTGTATTCAATAAACGCAAGAAGTCCCCAGGATGCACGAAGTATCTGGGGACTTTCGGTTTTAACGATCGAATGGCATCTTGCGATTAATCCATTCGATCAATTTCTGTCGCCACCGAGGTCGTTTCCCGCCTTGAGGAAGGAGAGGGAAGGTGGTGTTTTTCCCAAATGGCGTGAGAAGGATGATGATGGTAAGGTAGGCAAGGTTGCTTGCCCACCTATGCCATCTGCGTGGGTGGGTGAGGGGAGAGCCCAGCGCGGCGAAGTCGAGGTTATAGAAGAAACTTGGATGACGAACTGTCTTCTCTACTGGCGCGGCGAAATTTACACTCATCCAGTTGTCGTTCTTCGGGATGAACATCTTCGCTAGATATGGTCTTGCCACTGCTCCGCAGAAGAAACTTTTACGAACACTGTACCAAACAGTCTTCGCAAGCGTTCGTAAGTTATCTTCAGGAAAGCCAAACACCATCAACAGCTCCGCCGTAATCCCGACTTCACGGCAAATTTCCAGAACACGGTCACCGAGGGATAACCGGTTGTGGGTTTTATTCTCATCACGCCAGACTTTCTCATCCGTACCGTCGAAACCGAACCCAACCGCAAAGAGGTTGGCTTTCATTACCAATTCGTGAAAGTTCGGCAAGGTTTTATAGGCAGTGATAAATGAGGAAATGCAGGAGAGTCCACGGATGCGAATCTGCACCCCGGTCTTCTCACTCACATCTCCCACAATGGTGAGAAAGTCAGCGAACAACCGCGGGCTTTGAAACAAGTCCAAACTGGAGATATAGAATTGTAATTTGGACAGTCCAAATTCTCTTGCCTTACCTGCGAGGTATTGCAGGTCGGTCCGAATCTTCTCGAGAGAACGGAACCGTTCCTGTCGTGATTTTGCCGCACCGCAGAATCGGCACGCAAAACGGCAGCCCTGCGCTACAAAGAGACCTGCTTCTTGCTCGAGATAAAGTTTCAACGCCTCGTCCGAGATAGTTTTGTACATCTTAACGCAGTCGATCTCAAACACATCTGGAAGTTGGTTAACGCCGAGTGCTTTTTTCAAGGTGCTATCATTGTTAATTTGGATAGGTTTATCGCCGAAGAGCGTTTTGAACTGATTAGGAAGCAATCCTTCAGTCACTTGTCCGCCAATAAGAATCGTGGCGCGAGGATTAACTTGATACACTTGGTTCGAGAACTGAATAGCGTCCGGCATATTAGAACTACCAACAAGAGAGGTACCAATAAAATCAGCTGCACGGACTTTATCTTGTACCCATTGCTCGTCAAGGGAGTTAAGATTGAGATCAATCAACTCGACCTCAAAGCCTGCCTCAATAAGTTGTGCACCCACAACGATCAGGGTGCTGGGCAGGTATATTTGCCGTTTCCCAAACGGGTACGGCAGATTAAACAGTGATATCTTTTTCATGATTTAGCTCCTTTTTAAATTGTCAAAGAATTTTCGATTTTAGTTTTAGGACTCTTACCAAGAGAATTCGAGCCCCAGCAGGTTTCCTGCCCACTGGGTTGGTTTCCAAAGCCTCACTTTACAGCAGAAGCGCCCCCATCTGGCTTTGACAAAGGGTCCAACTTTAAGCTGACGGCTCTCATTGAAGATCCAAATAAACTGTTCCCCAATTCCAATATCGAGTGATTTCTTTTTAAGAAGATGGAGGTCTGTGAGGTGGTAAAGCCATCTCCCCTTCCTAGTCACTGAAACTTGATTAAGGCCAGTGACATATTTGTTATCGACATAGCACTCAAAAGAAAATCCTGCATAATGGCCAAACAGTATCCCAATGGCTGGGATAATCTTGAGTGGAGTGATTTGGAATGGTGTCGATTTGCCGATGAATGTTTCTAAGGTTTTTTCAAAGTGGTTATATCTTGCATCTATCCAAATTCCGCCCACTTTGATACTCCCCCATAGAAATGGCTCTATCCCTTTTTCGGTAGAAGCCATGAACAGCGTAAAATCTTGCGCGGACGCGGTGTCCACGCATGCGAGGGCTAAAAGCACAAATAATATCTTTTTCATTGTATTTCTCCTTTAAATTGTCAATGATTCTATATTTCTATATTTCGGATTTTAACGAGGTAGTATATGCCTGTGATAGCAAATGTATAGGCTATCTAAGACACTTACATTAGATATTGCAATTTTTTGGCTAATATAATATAATAAAAGTGTCGGGGAAGTTTCCACAACATTGTCATGTAGAAGCCACTTTACGCCTTGAATAACGCAAGTTCACGCCATTGGTCATAACTCCCCTAGCCCCTCTTATCCTAAAGAGGGGGGAAATTGTGCGACACCCTCACCTTAATCCTCTCCCTTTCTAGGAAGAGGGGGTACGAAAGGAATATGAAAGAAGATTTATTAAAAATACTCGCAGATATTGGATTTTCGGAGAAAGAGGCGAAAGTGTATCTCGCCCTGCTTGCGCTTGAAGCGGCGACGGCGAATGAGATCGCAAAAAAAGCAGACATCAATCGGACATCAGCATATGATGTGTTGGAAATTTTAATTAAAAGAGGAGTGGTGAGCAAATACAAGAAGAAGAGCCGAACGTTTTTTAACGTGAGCGATCCGAGGAAACTCATTGCATATCTCGAGCATGAAAAAGCTGATCACGAGAAGACGATTGAGAAACAGAAGACAGCGGTGTCCGTAATCCTGCCCGAGCTTATTTCTTTGCAAATGCCCTTAAGCACGAGGCCGAAGGTGCAGTTCTATGAAGGCGAAAAAGGAATGCGGGAGGCGTATGAAGATACGCTTAACGCGAAGGAAGGAATCTTGGCATATGCAAACGTTGAGACTGTTCATGCGGGTATTCCGAATTTTTTTCCGGAGTATTATCAGAGGAGGACAAAACTAGGAGTACCTATTAAAGCAATTTTTACAGAAAACGAACTTTCGCGTGAACGCGCTTCTCATAATCGGGAAGAGCTACGCCAAACAAAATTTTTACCTGATGCAAGCATGAAATTCTCGCCCGAGGTGAACATCTATAATAATAAAGTACTTATCGCGTCATGGCAGGAAAAAATGGCTGTGATTATTGAGTCCAAGGAATACGCAGATCTCATGCGGCTGACGTATCAGTTGTTATGGGATCGGCTTTGACTTTCTAGTGCCGTTACAATATAGTTTTCGGTGATGCGTTTCCATAATTCATCCTATTTTATTATATATTTTATGAATGGTATATCTGAAATTCAAATTGTAACGGTACTAGATTCCGGATCAAGTCCGGAATGACACATACCTATGTCCCAACTCATTCGTTTCCCCGGCATGGTGGATATGCATGTGCATATGCGCGAGCCAGGGATGGCTCAAAAAGAAGACTGGCTCACGGGAACTTCTGCGGCAGTCGCAGGCGGAGTGGTTGCGGTCGTTGATATGCCGAATACCATTCCGCCCACGTTCACGAGTGAGGCATTAGATGAAAAGGAAAAAATCGCGCGCGAGAAAGCCCTTTGTGATTACGGATTCTATTTCGGTTCTGACGGCAGCAACCTTGGTGAATTTGAAAAAGTATATGACCGCGTATTAGGGTTAAAACTTTATTTGGATGAAACCACAGGTGCGCCACCTCGTCATTCCCATGGAAATGGGAATCCAGATAGTAAAAATAAATCGATTCCTGTTTTTTCTGGATCCCCGATCAAGGCCTGCCCCGCACTTGATGCGGGGTCGGTGATGACATTGAAGCAGGGGGCGAACACGTTATTACTTGAGGATGAAAAAATAATTAAAAGCATATTTCGCGCCTGGCCGCGCGGCAAGCCGATTCTTGTGCACGCGGAAGGCGAGAAGCTTGCACGCGCGATTATCCTAGCTCAAAAGAATTACCAAAAACTCCACTGCTGCCATATTGCCACGAAAAAGGATATAGAAGTAATCGCAAAGGCCAAGATGAAGGGAATATCACTCACCTGCGAAGTCTCACCGCATCATTTATTCCTCACCAATAAGGACAGAACGCGGCTAGGATCACTCGCAATGATGAAACCGGAGCTGGGTACGGAGGCGGATCAACAAGCATTGTGGAATCATATTCAAAAAGGCACTGTTGATTGCATTGCTACGGACCATGCACCGCATACACTTGAGGAAAAATTGACCTCAGATCAACACAGTGACCCCTCCTCTGTCCCCCCCTTACTAAGGGGGGGATGGGGGGGTCCTTGGGGCGTGCCCGGGTTAGAGACTGCAATGCCTCTGCTTTTAACTGCGGTTGAAGACGGAAAATTAACCCATGAAGAACTCACGCGACTTACCAATATAAATCCGTGCCGTATATTGGGAATACGTCCTGCAGGACAGACGTATGTGGAAGTAGAAACCGGCATACAATACCAACTGGATGAAAGAACGCTAAAAACCAAATGCGGCTGGTCGCCGTTTGCTGACATGACGTTGAAAGCGCGCGTGGCGCGTACGATCATTCGTGGCGTTGAGGTATATAAAGATGGTAAGATAGTGGCAGCGAAAGGCGTGGGAAGGCCGATCTTGTCATCTCCGACTTGATCGGAGATCTAGTCAAAACATTAAAAAAAACAATTCATTTCTATTGATTTCTGGATTCCCGCTGGAGCCTGTCCCGTACCGCGATACGGGGCGGGAATGACACCTACAACTATGACTACACTACAAACCACATTTTGCGGCGTAGAATTTGAGAATCCTTTAATTTTGCCTTCTGGCATCATTACTGAAATCCCCGCGCATAAAAAAGCAGAAGACGCAGGAGCAGGAGGCGTAACGCTCAAATCCTTTACCGTGCAGCCGCGCGAAGGGCACCCCTTGCCGCGCATTATAAAATATGACCATGGTTTCTTAAATTCCGTAGGCCTGCGTAATGCGGGTATTGAAAAAGGCAAAGAGGCGGTCAAGGAATATCTCTTGCACGCGGGCGTCCCCACCATCGTGAGCGTATTTGCGACAAATGTGAAAGATTTTGTCCGGCTGGCGGAAACGTTTGCGCCGCTTAACCCTGCGATGATTGAGCTTAATCTAAGCTGTCCGAATGTGGAAGACGAATTTGGCGACCCAAGCGGCAATACTGCCGAGAGCGCGGGCAATGCAGTGAAAGCAGTGAAAAAGGTTGCGGGCGCGGTGCCGCTTATCGCAAAACTGTCACCTAATGTGGCGAGCATTGCGGATGTGGCGAAATCGTGCGAAGCGGCAGGCGCCGATGCGATTTCTGCCATTAATACGGTAGGGCCGGGCATGGTTATTGACATTAAAACGCGTAAACCTGTGCTCGGGCATCTCAAAGGAGGCGTTTCGGGCGCGGGGATTTTTCCGGTTGCCGTGGCGAAAATCTATGAGCTCTATGACGCGGTAAAGATTCCCATCCTCGGCATGGGAGGCGTGACGAGCTGGCAGAATGCGGTTGAGATGATGATGGCGGGCGCGTCCCTGGTAGGCGTGGGTTCGGCAGTATACAGCAAAGGATATGTAGTGTTTGAGGAGATAAAGGAAGGACTCACAAGATACCTGGAGGAGAATGGATTCAATAATATTAATGAGGTGGTGGGGTTAGCGCACAACCATTAAATCCCAATGACCATCCTTCGACAAGCTCAGGATGACAAGAAGTCATTGTCATGGTGAGCCGAGTCGAACCATGGAATTTAGTGCTTGGAGCTTAGAATTTTATTGAGATATGACTTTTTTTGAAAAACTCACCGCGGCCATGCAGCAAAATAACAGCCTCCTCTGTATAGGCCTTGATAGCGATTTCGAAAAAATCCCTGAATGTTTAAAGAAAAAGACGAGAGGGGATAACACACCCCCGCCCGATGGGCGACCCCTCTCAAGAGGGGATTACTCAAGCCGGCAGCGGGCGGAAATAATTCTGGCATTTAACCGCGCGATCATTGATGCGACGAAAGACGCAGTGTGCGCATACAAACCGAACAGCGCATTTTATGAAGCGCTAGGCGGGCGGGGTCTTGAAATTCTCAAACAGACAATCCAGTATATCCGCGAACGCGCGCCTGCTATTCCTGTCATTCTCGACGCAAAACGCGGGGACATTGGCTCCACCAATGCCTCGTATGTCCAATTCGCCTTTTCGTATCTGAAAGCTGACGCAATTACCCTCCATCCCTACCTTGGGAGAGAAGCGCTCCAGCCGTTCCTTGATCAAAAAGAGAAAGGAATATTCGTATTGTGCCGTACCTCGAATCCGGGAGCGGGTGAATTTCAAGACTTGAAGGTGTTTCGTTTTCAGGGTCATTCTGACCCCGCAAATGCGGGGGAAGAATCCCCCACGAATGTGGACCGGCATGCGCCGGAGACCCTTCGACACACTCAGGGTGACACTAATGGCGAAGAATTGTATAAGGTGGTGTCGCGCCAAGTAGCGGAAGAATGGAATGCAAATGGCAATTGCGGGCTGGTCGTTGGCGCGACCTATCCTGAAGAGCTAAGAGAAGTCCGCACCATCGTCGGTAATATGCCAATTCTCGTACCCGGCATCGGCACGCAAGGCGGCGACGTGGAAAAGACGGTACGGGCTGGCATCACGGCTCAAGGAAACAGCATAATCGTCAACTCCTCACGCGGGATTATCTTTGCTTCGTCAGACGAAGATTTTGCCGAGGCGGCAAAAATAGAAGTATTGAAGTTAAGAGATCAGATTAATCAATATAGATAATTATGAAATGAGAATATAATATGCAAAAAATTATTATTGGAGTAATGGGACCAGGAGAGAGTGCCGCCGAATCAGACAGAGAACATGCTTATCAAATGGGGAAACTTATTGCCCAAGCAGGGTGGGTATTGTTAACCGGCGGTCGGAATAGAGGGGTGATGGATGCTGCGAGTAAAGGTGCAAAAGAGCATGGTGGCCTTACCATAGGAATCTTACCTACCTCAGATCCAAATACTGTGTCTGATGCTGTTGACATGCCGATATTTACAGAAATGAAAAGCGCACGGAATAATATCAATGTACTCTCTAGTAGAGTAATCGTGGTATGTGGTATGAGTGCGGGAACTGCTTCTGAAGTTGCAATGGCTCTCGTGGCAAACAAACCAATCATTCTCATTGATCAAAACAAAATAAGTAAGGATTTTTTTCAAACTTTAGGAAAAGAAAAGGTCAATTTTGTAGATACACCTCTAGAAGCTCTTGATAAGATAAAACACTTATTATGACCAACGAACAAGTGCTTGAATTTTTTAAAAACACTGGCGGTTATATCACAGATAGCCATATAGTGTACACCTCGGGAAAGCATGGATCGGCGTATTTGAACAAAGACGCGATTTATCCGCACACTAGTCTCGTGTCTGAGCTTTGCAAGGTTTTTGCTCAAGAATTCAAAGGGAAAGGGATTGAGGCGGTAGCCGCGCCCGCACTCGGCGGCATTATACTTTCCCAGTGGACTGCGCACTATTTAAGCCTTATGGAAAAACGCGAGATACTCGCGGTATATACAGAAAAAACACCTGACAACGGACAGATGTTTACGCGGGGGTATGATAAATGCGTTGCGGGAAAAAAGGTGCTGGTCGTGGAAGATATTTTAAATACTGGCGGATCGGTGCGCAAAGTGGTGGACGCGGTGCGGCAGGCGGGCGGCACGGCGGTCGCGGCAGCCGCGCTCGTCAACCGCGGGAGAGTTACATCGAAAGATGTGGGAGAGGTTCCGCTCTTCACCCTTGCTTCAATCAACCTCGAAGCGTGGAACGAACACGAGTGCCCTTTGTGCAAACAAGGAATTCCTGTAAACACCATCGTCGGCAAGGGGAGAGAATATCTGAAAAAGCAACAAAGCAACTCATGAATAATAAATCGCGAAAGATTATTGCCTTTACAAGCCTGGCCGGCTGCTGCATTTCTTTGGTTCTTATTCTTATTTTATCAGCACTTGATCAAAATTATAATCCCGTGACAATGGCACTGAGTACATTAGGAGGAGTGAATGGGATAAAAGGAATCATCTTTAACAGCGGCCTCGCGCTGTTCGGGATACTGCTCATCAACTTCAGTGCAGGATTGCATCAAACGATAAATAATGGAAAGGGATCAAAAATGGGTCCAATAATGACCGCAATCGGCGGCCTCGGCATGATTGGTGCAGCCTTATTTCACTGTGACGCGGGTTGTACAAACATTCTTTTAAGAATGACACTGGCAGGAGCCGCGCATATTTACCTTACTATTATTGCCGGCACTATATTAGCACTGTCGCCTTTTTTTATTCTCACAAGATTGCAGAAAGACACTGAATGGCGAGGATATCAACTATTTACGTTGATGTGCGGCGTACTGATTTTCATTCCAAACGTAATTTTTTGGATAAATCACTTTATGGGCAACGGGTCATCCGTCGGCAATATCATGCAGAAAATTTCAATATTTTTTCTTCTTCTCTGGGTGGGAGTTATGTCAGAAAAAATGTGGCGATTGCCAAATCGTTCTTCAGTTATACGAGCAACTTAATTGAAACGACACCATTATTTCTGAATTCGTTCCTCCATCTCTTTCAGCCTCTGCCGCTCCTTTTCAACCACCGATGGAGGCGCTTTGGAGAGAAAAACAGGATCTGAGAGACGGCGTTTAAGATCGACAATATACTTTTCCTGCGCTTCCCTATCTTTAGGAGAAGTTTTTTCTTTTTTTGGTACGTCTAACAAAAGATGGATATGGGAAAGGCTTAAGGTTGGTTTCTCAATCTTTTCGGTGAGCGTTAAAGTAACCTTTGTAAGATGCTCGATTAGTGCCGAGTGATCAGCAATGACCTCTCTTAATTCTTTAAGGCGTATGGCAATGGCGCCCTTGATCTTCTCTTTTGGATTCAACTTTTCCTCGGCACGGAATGCCCTTAATACAGTAATGAGCTCTTGCAATTGCGTAAATTGCGATATTGCTAAACTGTTAAATTGCTGCTTACTTGGTTGCGGCCACGACTGAATAAGGAGAAGGTTTTGATTGACACCCCCTCTCTGTCTCCCCCTTTCTAGGGGGAGAACCTGAGCGGAGAAATTTTTCCATAATTCTTCGGTAATGAAAGGCGTGAAAGGATGCCAAAGCTTGATAATCTGTTCAAGCGTATGGAGCAATATTGAGTCGGTGGATTTCTCTAAACTTTGTTTTTTTTGAAACTTTGCGATCTCGATATACCAATCGGCAAATTTTCCCCAAGTGAAATCATAAAGATTCTCAATCGCCGCGCTGTAGCGGTATTCTTCCATGGCTTTAGTCGTGCTCTCAATGATCGAGTCTAATTCTGACAGAATCCACTGATCCGCCAATGTGGCAGGTTGGGGTGTTTGTATCCTTGTGTCCTTGTTTCCTTGTTTCCTTGTATCTGCAGTAGTGAGGATGAAACGACCGATATTCCAAAGTTTATTCACAAAATTGCGGTAACCTGCGATTTTTTCCTCATAGAGCCTGATGTCATTACCTGGCGTGGTGCCCACCACGAGCGAGAGCCGCACGGGATCGGCGCCGAATTTGGCGACCATATCGAGAGGATCTATGCCGTTGCCCGCGGATTTTGACATTTTTTTGCCATCACGATCGCGCACAAGCCCGTGGAGATACACCGTACGGAAAGGAATGTCGCCTACCGCATAGAGCGTCATGATGATCATGCGGGCAACCCAAAAGAAAAGGATATCATATCCTGTTTCCATGACACTGGTGGGATGGTAAGTGAGGAAATCATTTCTCTCCAGGGGTTTACCCGCCGAAGTGGCAACGGAGGCGGGCCAGCCGAGCGTTGAAAATGTCCAGAGCGACGAAGAAAACCACGTGTCCAGAGTATCGGGATCTTGCTGTAGCGTTACAGAACCGCAGGTGGGACACCGAGAAGGGACTTCAGCAGAAACGATTACTGTGCCGCATACTCCCATCTTAACCGACGGGTCAAACGTATAAGTATATATCCAGGCAGGGGTATTGTCGTCGACGTTTTTATGAGGATAATGCCGTGTAAAGGCAGCTCGTAACTCTTCACACTTCTTATACGTCTTTCCATGTGCCGCATCATTTAAATCAATTTCACCTACCGTCGTATTCTCGATATTTGTGATTTTCCCATAGCCGAACACTTTACGCGTGGCGCTGTCCTCAAACACCACCACGTCTCCTACATTAAATTCATAATCGCGGAGGCGGTAGGTTTTCGTTTTATTATCGAACACTTGTGGTACCACATCTTCGGCAAATCCCATTCGCTTTACCGCATTGCTCCCGCAATACCACACGGGAATTTGGTGCCCGAACCAGATTTGCCTCGAAATGCACCAGTCATGGAGATTTTCCATCCAATGGAAATACGTCTTATTGAACCGGTCGGGAATAATCTTAATTCCTCCTCCCGAACGCACGGCCCACAATGCAAGTTCTTTCAAGGTCGCAGTGACGTCACACCCTCCCTTCGTCCCTCCCTTTTTAGGGAGGGAACCTGTAGCGTAGAACCGTCTCGCAAGGTTTAGATTCTTGATCTTAAATGGTTTATCAACCGCGATAAACCATTGCAGGGAGGGAAGCGGCTCTATGGGAGTGCCGCAACGATAGCAGAGCGAGATATTATGCACATAATTCTCATCAATCTTTTCCACTAATCCCTTTTTCTTAAAAATTTCCACTATTTCTTCCCGCGCCTCGCGCGCATTTCTCCCCGCGAATGCGCCTGCCGCGTCGGTGAGCTTCCCCTCTTCATCAATAATTTTCACCACCGGAAGCTTGTATTTCTGCGCAAGGAGAAAATCCTCGAAGCTATGCGCCGGGGTAATGGTCATGGCGCCCGTCCCGAATTCCATGTCTGCGACAGGATCCGCGATCACGCGCGCTTTTACTTTTCCGCTTATCCACTCCACCTCGAGCTCTTTGCCGACAAGGTCTTTGTATCTTTTGTCTTTCGGGTGCACGATGATGGTCTTGTCCTGGAATTTGGTTTCCGGACGCGCGGTGCCGATGACGACAGGGCCATATTTGAAATAATAAAATTTTGTCTTCTGTTCTTTATATTCCACTTCATCGTCCGCGAGAGTGGATTTGCAACGAGGGCACCAATTCACAATTCTGTTGCCGCGGTAGATGAGCCCATCATCGTACATTTTTTTAAACACCGTGCGCACCGCGAGAGAAAGGTCGGGGTCCAGCGTATAGCGCTCCCTCGACCAATCGCAGGAAGACCCCATACGGCGAATCTGCGTTTCAATCCGGTGGCGGGTGCCTTGCACAAATTCGTTGATTCTTTTCACGAGTTCTTTTCTTCCGATTTCGTGGCGGGTTTTCCCTTCTTTCTTATAAATCTCCTTCTCCACCACATTTTGCGTCGCAATGGCCGCATGATCCACGCCCGGCACCCAGAGCGCGCGCTTCCCCTGCATCCTCGCAAAGCGTGTCATAAGATCTTCAATGGTCAAAAACATGGCATGGCCAATATGAAGAGAGCCGGTCACATTCGGCGGCGGCATGGAGAGAGAGAATGACTCTTTCCGCGCGCCCAGCAGGTTATCAGGATTGAAAAAACCCGATGATTCCCATGCGCGGTATGATTGCTCTTCATCTTTATGTTCGTAGGCTTTCGGTAACAAATTCGTAGATGCCATATGATGCTATTATCATGTCTATTATACTCCTGATTGAAAATAAAAAACCACCTAACAAATGTTAGGGGCCCTGGATGAGGGCGGTACCACCCCTATTCCCCGATGAGATCGGAGCACTTTTCTTGAGCGTTCACGGGCTCGTCCCGGCCGGGTCTACTATTCCGAAACATTCGGAGATTCTTCCGGCAGCTTTACCCCTTTGGGTAACTCTGGTGACAAATCAGAGCTAAAGCTTGTATAAGCACTCTTTAAAACTAACTGAATCGCCGATTTGTGTCAAGCAACCGTTCCCCGTCTTTATGAGTGTGCGAAAAGTTTATCCAGAGAGTGCGTGCGGGAAGTAAGGATTTTACCTTTTCAGCCCACTCGATCACCGTAAGGGCGTGGGGATCATCAAGATGCTCACGGATACCGATATCGATAAGCTGCTGCGGAGTATGGAGACGATAGTAGTCAACATGAACGAGGGTAGTTATATTGTTCAATTGTTTTGGAAGCGTGTAGGTGTGAAGGAGAACGAACGTAGGGCTGGTGATATGTTTCTTAACGCCTAAGGCGCGGGCGAGGCCTTGCACGAATGTGGTTTTTCCCGCGCCCAAAGGGCCGACTAACCCCACCACATCGCCGCCATGCAAACCTTTTACTAACCGAGAAGCTAATTTGTTGGTGTCTGCAACAGAATGGCTAATCATAACTTCTTTATTTCGCATCTAATACTTCGCATAACCTACCGTGAGCATATCAGACCCGATGACCTTGCGAGTAACATTTTCCAATTTAAACGCTGATTTTAAAAAGCGCGCGCCAATTCCTCCCACCGAAGAGACTGCTTCGCGGCCGCCGATCACCAAAGGAGCGTGAAACCAATATACTTTCTGTACAGCACGGGCATCGAAAAATCGCCCTATCGTTTCGCCGCCTCCCTCCACTAACACTGAGTGAATACCACGCTCCCCCAATCGTTTGAGCAGTGCATGGATGGAAATTTCTGTATGATTAAATTGCCACACCTCAAAATCTGATTTTCGTAATTTTTTTATCTTTGCCGTGGGCGCTCTTTCACTCACGCATACAATGACATTTTTATCCCTCAATACTTTCGCGCGCACGGGAACCCTTGCCGCAGGATCCACGATGATCCTCACCGGATCCGGCACTCCTTTTGCCCTTGCTCCCAAATGCGGATTATCAGAGAGCACCGTGTGAATGCCGACGAGAACTGATTGGTAGGTGCTTCTTAAATCCCGCGCATAAGTGCGTGCCGCCTGCGAGGTAATCCATTTTGAGTCGCCCATCCTTGTCGTAATTTTTCCGTCCAAACTTGTCGCGACCTTCACTGCCACAAACGGCAACCACCCTCCCCGTCTCCCCCCTGAAAGGGGGGAGGATGTGGGGGGTCGATGATAAAAAAAGAACTCCTCATTCAATCGTTCTGCTTCTCGTCGCATTATTCCCACTTGAACCTTAATACCTCCTCGCCTTAATGCCTTTATGCCATTTCCCCTGACCAACGGATTGGGATCCTGGATCGCGCATACCACCTTCTTAATGCTAGCGCTGATAATCGCTTCTATGCAGGGCGGCGTCTTGCCCCAATGGGAACATGGCTCAAGTGTGACGTAAAGCGTGGCTCCCTTGGGATTCACCCGGCACCGCGACAATGCAACCGCTTCCGCGTGCGGCCCTCCATATCTCGCATGATAGCCTTCGCCAATCACCTGCCCACTCTTGACAATCACAGCCCCTACTTGGGGATTGGGAGCCACGGCAGTCACCGTCGCGCGACGGGCGAGCGCAAGCGCGCGAGCCATATATTTCATTTCATCTGTCCCCTTCATAGAGAACTGCGTTATCTGCGATCTAAAATGGTGAGCAAATGCCCCAGCCGGTCGCGTTTGGTTTTAAGATATTTTTTGTTATATCTCCCGGGTTTCACTTCCAGCGGCACGCGCTCTACAATCTTCAATCCGTACCGGGCTATGCCGGTAATTTTCTCGGGATTATTAGTAAGCAAACGAATTTTTTTTATACCCAGATCGGCAATAATCTGTGCGCCGACATGATAATCCCGCATATCAACGGGCAGCCTTAATTTGGTATGCGCCGAAACAGTATCTTCTCCCTGATCTTGCAGCGCATACGCGCGAATCTTGTTGGTAAGCCCGATGCCGCGCCCTTCCTGATTCAGATAAATGATCGCGCCCTCACCCGCATCATTTATTTTTTGCATCGCACGCGTTAACTGCGGGCGGCAGTCGCACCGCAGGGAATGGAACGTATCGCCGGTCAGGCATTGGGAATGAACGCGCAGGAGCGTCGGTTTTCCCGCTACAGGCTTTCCCTTCACCAGCGCGACATGTTCAATACCGCTGATGAGCGAACGATACACATACATCTTGAACGTGCCGAGCTCTGTGGGGAGCGAAGCGCTCGCAACCCGGCGCACCAATGGTTCGCGTGCGCGACGATACGCAATTAATTCAGCGATGGTAAGATAAGGCAAATGATGATGGCGTGCAATATGTTTCAACTGCGCGCGCCGCGCTGATCTTCCACTTTTCTCTAAAATCTCACAGACCACTGCGACGGGTTTCAATCCCGCAAGCTGCATCAGGTCAACGGCCGCTTCCGTGTGCCCTGCCCGATAGAGCGTGCCGCCGGGATAACTTCTTAATGGGAAAACATGCCCGGGACGGGCAAGGTCATAGGGGCGCGTGCGAGGATTTGCCAACGCCCGTATCGTCGTCGCGCGATCATAAGCAGATATGCCTGTGGTGATTCCTCGCTTTGCGTCCACTGATACGGTAAATTCGCAATGCGTCACCTCATTATTCTCTTCCTCAGGCACCATCGGAGGCAAGTGCAGCTCTTCCGCGCGTTCCCGTGTCATAGGTACGCACACAATTCCTCGGCCTACTTTAAGAAAAAAATTGATCGTTTTGGGTGTCGCAAATTCTGCAGCCATGACGAAATCACCCTCATTCTCCCGCTTCTCATCATCAGCCACAATAATTATTTTTTCACGCTTCAGCGCGTGCAATGCTGATTCAATTTTCTTATAGTTTTCCATAGATCGTGTACGAAATCCAAAAACTCTAGAATTTTCAACACTCAATTTTCAATTTTTCCCCCGACTTGTCGGGGGATCCCGTTGCGGCGGGACAATCAATATCTCAATGTCACAATTTTCAAACGTTTGATAATTGTTTCATTGAAATTAAATGAAAATTGAAGCTTGAAAATTATCAAAACAGTTTAGGGTTGAGAGTTTAAATTTTTCATCAATGTGACCATTTCCACTGCCGCGTTTGCCACTTCGTATCCTTTATTGTCCTTACCCTGCCCTGACCGCGCATCGGCCTGCTCAAGAGTATCGGTGGTGAGCACGCCAAACAAGACCGGCATGTGCGCGCGGAGATTCAGCTCCATGATACCCGAGGATACGGCGCGGGAAATATACTCAAAGTGCGGCGTTTCGCCGCGGATAACGACGCCAAGGCAGATAACGGCATCTGCCGCTTGTCTCTCTGCGACCACCGCGGCAACAAGGGGGATCTCAAATGCGCCCGGCACATAATACGCGACAATATCCTTTTCCGCCACACCGGCTTCTTCGAGCGCTTTTCTGGCGCCCCGCTCAAGCCCCTTCGTCACCTGCTCATTAAAACGCGACATGATGAGCGCGAATTTCATGCCTTTCCCAGATAGGTTTTTTGAAAATATATTATTTTCCATAGGTCATGAGTCTGTCAAGATAACGCGCAAGAATATCAACCTCAATATTCACCATATCCCCGACATGCCAATTCCCAAGGACAGTATGGGTAAGCGTATACGGAATGAGTGCTACCGTAAAGACCTTGCCACGCACACGGGCAACCGTAAGACTAATACCGTCAATTGCAACGGCTCCTTGAGCTGCAATATAACGCATAAACGATTGAGGAACTTTGATGATCATACGAACCTCTCTCTGTCGTCGTACCACCCTCAAGACCTTTCCCACCCCATCAATATGACCAGTCACAAAATGCCCACTCATCTCATCGCCGCTGCGTAATGGGCGCTCGAGATTCACCTTATCGCCGACACGCCAACAGTGAAAGGTAGTACGGCGACCTGTCTCGGGCATAATGTCCACCGTACACTGCCGACTTTTGTATTCCACGACGCTCACGCATATACCGTTCACCGCCAATGACATACCCTGTATCAATGTCCCAAAACCAGACGGCAAATCGACCGTAAGCCGCCAGCCATCCGTAGTCGGGACAATGCGCCGTATCGTACCTAATGATTGAACAATACCAGTAAACATAACAAATTATGATCGTGGCGATAGTTACCCTTATTCTACCTTCTTTCTGGTCTCACGAAAATACCACGAACGACCGGCTTTTGCTATACTCATTACCAATATGCTGAAAAAAGCAACAATCCTGGGTATTAAAAGGAACGTGTTCTTCTTGAGCGTGGTGTCGCTTCTTAATGACGCGTCCTCTGACATGATCTATCCTTTGATCCCGCTGTTTTTGTCTTCCGTGCTCGGCGCGAGCTATACCACCATCGGCATCATTGAAGGCATCGCGGAAAGCACTGCCGCGACACTGCGCATCTTCTCCGGGGCATTGTCGGATCGCCTAAAAAAAAGAAAAATATTTGCGGTCATCGGCTACAGCTTTTCCACGGTGGTGAAACCAATACTTGCGGTCGCCACCATGCCGTGGCACGTGCTGGTCGTGAGATTTTTGGACCGGGCCGGCAAAGCCACCCGCTCAGCCCCGCGCGATGCCTTGATCGCGGATTCCATTGAGGCGACGGAGCGCGGCAAGTCATTCGGCTTCCACAAAATGATGGATACCATGGGCGCGGCCATTGGCCCCTTGTTCGCCTTTATGCTCCTACGAGTGTTCCAAGGCAATTTCCGCCCTGTGTTCCTCTTGTCATTTGTCGCAGGCGCGGTCGCGGTGGGCACGCTTATTCTGTTCACCTCTGATGCCACACAAGTGTTCCTCCACCCGATCCAAGACCCTGTGAAAGCAAAATTCGCCCCGCACCATTTGAAAGAATTGCTGCGCGGGCCCTTTCTCCTCTTTCTTGCCGCGTCCACTTTGTTCGCGCTCGGCAATGCGTCTGACGCGTTTCTCCTTTTGCGCGCGCAGAACCTTGGCGTCGCAACTGCCCTTATCCCAATCATTTACTTCGTGTTCAATATTGTCTTTGCGGGTTTTTCGTACCCCTTAGGTAGACTCTCTGACAAAATAAACCGCAAGACGCTCATCATCGCGGGGTATTTTATTTTTATTTTGGTATACCTTGGATTTGCCAATGCGACCGCCCCATGGCATGCGTGGGCGCTGTTCGGGGCGTACGGACTCTACTTCGCCTTCACTGAAGGAGTGCAGAAGGCGCTCATTGCCGACTTCGTGCCTGAAACGCTGCGCGCAACCGCCTATGGCGCCTTTAACACGCTTACCGGACTCGCACTCCTTCCCGCAAGCATCATCGCAGGATCTCTATGGCAGCGCTTTGGCGCTCAAGCTCCTTTCCTCTGGGGCAGCTTCACTGCCATTGGCGCCATCCTCTTATTCCTACCGCTGTTCTCCCATAAAAGAGAGTAACAGCGTAAATCCGTGAGATAACCTTTCTCCAATATATAGAGATATCATATTGCGAATGAGTACTTGAGTGAACACGAGCGAAGGCGCGCCACAATTCGCCGTGAGGATTGTGTGAGCAAGCCCCGATAAGCTGTGGAAATTGTAAATGGAGGCTTATCGGGGCGGTCCCGCCAGGGATGCGAGTTCCGCAACCAGAATTGGGGTGCGCCCGAGCAGAAGTCCTGTTGCATGGTGTGAGTTCTATAACTACACTCCTGTAAAAAGAACTCTCTCCCTAGGGGGAGAGAATTCTTATTTTCAGCAACGCCGTTGCCTGCAAATTAATTATTGCGCCGGTAGGGTTGCCGGTTGGCCTGCGCCTGTGGGAGGAACTGTTTGCCCTTGGAACATGCCCTGCCCTTGAGGATTAAATCCGCCTCCTCCCATAAATCCCTGGCCTCCATTCTCTCCATCCATTACTTCCTGCTTTTCAAATCCCTGCGGTAACTGGAAATTGTAATTTACTCCCTTATCCGCTCTCACCGTCGGCATATATTCAGCGCCTCCACGCAGCTGATCAAGCGTATCAGAGATTTGCTCTTTGGTCGCAAATACTGATTCTACCTTATCGATAAGGTCATCAGCGGTAAAATTCTTTGAAGCTACTAGTTGCTTTAGCTCTTCAATCTGTGCTTTGAGCGCCGTGAGCAACTCCTCTGCGCCGCTGGTGTCAATTTTCTTGCTCTTAAACTTCTTAATCTGCTGCTCAAAAGTTTTTATCTCCTGCTTCGCGCTCGTTAATCCTTTGCTTACATTGAGCGCCATTTCCACGGAAGTGCGCGCGTTCTTCACATTATCCATCTGTCCGTAAAAATCATCTTCAATCTTTTCTAGCGCCGCTTCGGGATCTGTTGTGGTAAGAGCTTTGGCATCCTTAAGCGCAGTGCCCAGCAGCGATACTTCCTGCTTATATTGATTCAAAAATTCCGTGAGATCTACTTTCTTGTTTGCCTTTACCTGTTTTTCAATACGAGTCGCATCGCGTTCTGCGGTCTTAATATCTTTCTCGGCTTGCTTCACCATACCGCAAATCCTCGTAAGGTTACCGAGCTTCGGCCCCCACTCCTGCATCACCGATCCCACATCTTCAATATCAGTAATGACCTCCTCGAGCGCATCCGCGGTCTCTGCCGCTTGAATTTTGGTAACCATGCCGTCAGCAGCGCTTAAGGCATTTGATAATTCTTCCGGAAGACCGACTCCGCATTTTTGCAGTTTCGTTTTGATCTTCGCGACACTCGTCTTCATCATTTTAACCCCCTTCGCGAATTGTCCCATCCCTTGCTTCATCTGCTTGAAACGCATTTCATCCATTTTCTTCATTTGCTCTTCCGACGGGCCGCCTTGCTCTCCTTGACCGAATTGCCCTCCTTGATCGCCCTGCCCAAACCCTCCTTGATTACCAGGGCCAAATCCTTGACCACCGCCCCATTGAGTATTCCCTCCATTTCCTCCGGGACCGCCCATGCCCCCGCCTTGGCTTTGATTGTAATTACTACAAGGACCTGGCATATCAACGCCATTCACGCGGCAGGTCGTGGTCTGCGGTTCATTGTAGCCAGCCCCACCAGAGCCACCAGTGCCCATCGGACCAGGCTGATACTGGCCGCCGGACGGAGGTTGATATCCGCCAGAAGGCTGGTTGTACATTCCTTGATCGCCGCTTGGCGGTGGTGGCACACCTCCGCTTGAACCGCTCGGCGGGGGCGGCATGCTGCCGTCTTGCGCGGCATTCACCGTACTCTCTCCTAACACTGCACCTCCCAAGATATAGGTCACATACGTTTTCTTTGACTCGGGACTTTGCATGAGCGCAATACGCACTGCAGAACCATTCTTAGTAAACGTAAGTCCGTCATCGCTTTGTCGCCAACAATGCTGGCTTAAATTTTGAGAATAAAAAGAAGCAACTGATTCTGGCGTTGCTTTCATGGTATAGATAACGTGTGCGCCGTTCCCGTCGAAGCTGATCCGCTTGGCAGTATCGTATAAAGGCACGTTCGTGATGAGTCCGCGCACTTCCTGTCCTTGTGGTACACTCGCGCATACTATTCTCCCCTCTGCGCTATGTGCGACACGCTGTGATGCCCAGAGTGAGCTGATCGGCTCTGCACTCGTCATCTCGCTGTACTGGCTCGAGATGAGCGATGCAGCAAAAAGCGATGCTGCGCCGACCACAGCAATGCCGGATATTGCTTTTAGCATATGTTTTTGTTTTAATTTTCGGCTCACGCTACCGAAATGCTTAGTAATTACGTTCATTATAACACGGATTTCACCAAAATGCAACTTTATTATCCATTCAATCTAAGCGGGTCGTGTTATTTTCTTTTTTAAACCAATTTATAAAAAATAAAATTCCAATAAAAAATGCAGGTCCCGCAATAATGAGCGACCAAGATATCATATACCATTCAAATGGACTCATCATGAGCATAATAATATAGAGCACTCCGGCGAGTGTAAAAGCAATTCCTCCCACTATTTCATATTTCCATGAGATTAAGAGAACTGCCAATAAAATAAACGCGGGAATATTGTGCATCAACAGTCCTACAATTGTTTGCCAAAAGCCAAGCTTTAACTCAAAAACATCTAATGAAAACAACACGAGGAAGAGGATGAACATGATCGATAAGCCCCTTGGCGTCCAATATATAAATTTGCTAACCCTTTTTTCCATATTTCTGCATTAGGAAATATCAATATCTGGGGCTATTTTTATTTTAAAATTATATTGTCTTGTATCTCGGAAACTTCACTCACTTCAGCTCCATATCTCTTTATAATACTCAAAGTGTTGTTATCGATATAAAAATTAAACTCCTCACTACCATTTTTCTTTTGTAATTCAACGGCTTTATTGTAAAAAGTATAATTCTTGCCAACATTAATTTTTATTAAAACTCCACCAGCCATACTTAGTAGCGACTCACCAATACTCGGCCCCCTTTCTTCTAAAAATCCTATGAAGCCCGCACCTTGCCACATGGTTGGCATGTCCATATTATAAAAAGAATACTTAATAACTGGATCAGGAGATATGATGTCGCTGTATTTATCTAAGAATTTAAAATACAGCGCAGCGTTTTTACTGCCAAAAAATTCATGACTCACGTTAAGCTCTAACTTAACTAAAGCAGAAGAGTTATTTTTAATTTCGTCTAACTCTCTTAAGTACTTTTCTAATACTTCAACATTCTGATTCAATTCAATTAATTTTTCGCCGCTTAATTTAGCTATTGATATGCCGACTAGCTTCACTATTAGACCATCATCTTTATCGCGAATTAATTGGTCACCAAATAATAATAGCTGATAAAGATTTTCTTTTGCCTGCGAAAATTGATTGTGTGAAATTTGCTCATCCGTCAATTTAATAATCCCACGACTGAATGCACGCAAATTATTTAAAGGTACAATCATACTGTTACGATATAATATTATATCATCTGGCATATATTCTTCTGACAAACTCAAATACCCGGCTTGATTTAACAGGCGTAATACTTCCAGGTCGCCTTCACTAGGTATAATATAATTAAAAGCACTTACTTCTGTATCATCCTTTTGTTGTTTCCTATTATTCAAATTATTTATGAGTTCAATAAATTTTGTCGCCGAGTTACCGTTTCGATCAAAACTATATCCCGTAATATTATTTATATTAATAGTGGGATATAGATAGAAATCTTCCTGAATGTCTGCATTTTTATAATTTTTGTTAAAGTTAATTCTATAAAGATAGAAATTCGCAGTATAACTAACAACTAGTAATAAAGTAATAGCAACAAATATTTTTCTACGCTTTTTTAAAATAAAAACAGAATATATAATATTTAAATAAACATAATTAAAAAAACAAATAAGTACAATATATACATAAAAAGGTGTGTGGTATGTGCTTGATATATTACTCGAATTAAGATAGAAAAAAGCAAATAACGTACCTAAAATTAATTGCAGTAATACCGTGGCAGTAATCAATTTTGAAATATTATTTTGAACTAACTCTTTGTTATTTTTATTTAATATTTTAATAGTAAGAATAAATGCAACAGCTATAAATAAGATCTTAACAATTATACTAATTAGAAGAATGTTCAATAGTCTGACTGTTGAATAGCCTGATAGATTTAAAAGGGTGCTATAAGCACCATAAAGCAAACCGTAAAGCAGTCCATTCAAAAATAACATTTTTATTAATAATAATGTAAATTTTTTCATAAATAATTTAAAAATAATAAAACTCCGTATGTGATTAGTATACCAAATTTGAGACTGTAGAACAATACTTTTGAGAATGTTTTTTCAAGAAAACGAGTCGTTTAAATCGTGTAATAAGGGCTTAAAATTTCCGAAAGTCGAAAAATAGCTACCTTCGTTTGAGTTTTTCTACTGTCTCAAATTTGCATGACATGATATGTAGAATCAAAAAACATTACATTCCGCGCGCAAGTTTTAAGGCGCCCATGTAGGGAGGCTTTTTTAGAAGCACGATGTGCACCTTTGGCGCCGTGTGGTGCACAGCTTTTTTGAACGATGACAAGAGAATGTCGCCTGCCTGAAATACGCCTCCCCAGAGGATTAAGTCAAACGCGCGCGAGGAAAGCCCAGATCTCCGTATGACCGCACACGCCATTGAGCCAAGCTCAAGGGCGGCGTGCGCGACGATACTGCGCGCCACTTTATCGCCGCGATGAGCGGCGCGCACGCACAGAGGCGCCAATGCCGCGAGAGAAGTTTTATTGAATGAGGAAGTGTAAACTTTGTCCACGGCTTCGCGCATGTTCTTCACTCCAAGCTGTCTACAGAGCAACGGTTCAAGCGCACTGCGCCCTCCCCTGCCGTCAAAACTTTTCACCGCAGCCCGCAAGGTCTCGCTCCCTATCGCATACGCGCTTCCCTCATCAGAGAGCAAGGAGCCCAAGCCCCCTGCATAAGCCTCGCCCTTAGGCCCCACTGCATACGCGTTTGATCCTGTGCCTGCAATCACTGCTACGCCATATGGTTTATCAGTGCCTGCGGCAAGCGCAATCACGACATCATTTACCACTCTGAAACGATCTCCAATCTTTTTCTTAAAATGCTTGAAAATTTTCTGCGATAACATCTGCCAATCCTGCAGAGAGTCAACGCCCGACAGCCCAAATACTGCATACGCGTACGACGGAAATTTTACACACGCCTTTTTCTCCGCGGCGAACAACGCCTTCCGAATATTTTCCATCGCCCCTTTCAATCCTGCGACTTTATACAAAGAAGGGCCAGCAATTCCCGTCCCCACCACTTTTCCATGTTCATTCGCAATCGCTGCGGCCGTGCTCGTACCTCCCCCGTCTACTCCAAGATAATAATGCATAAATTCGAAATACGAAACTCTAAATCCTAAACAAATTCGAAACTCAAATATACAAAATCCAAAACAATTTTGAACATTCGAATTTTGGATTTGGTGCTTGTTTAAAAATTAGGATTTCTGATTTAGGATTTTCACGCTGTGTCCTCCAAACTCCTGCCGCAGCGCCGCGACCACTTTGTGCGCGAAACCGTCCTTGCACTGCCGCGAGCGCGCGCGCTCCTGAAGCGCAGCCTTAATGGCCGGCACACGCACGCCACGTCGCTTTGCTTCTTCAACCGTCCAATTCCCCGTCGTCCCTCCCTCAACATACGGCGCAATGCGTCTGAATCCTGGATTTTTGAGCGCATCTCTCGCCCATGCGATTAACCGCGAATCAATAATGCTCTTCTTCGTCCACACGTCAGCGACCTCGGCAAGTTTTAATTTAAAAAGTGATCCGTGCAATACCGCCAAGCCTTCACCAATCGCTTCCATCATCCCCACCTCAATGCCATTGTGCACGGTCTTTACCAAATGTCCGGCGCCTGAGGCTCCGCAATAAAGATAGCCCCCTCGAGGACGGCTCATAATCTTTAATAAGGGTTCAAGCATCTTGAAAGCTTTTTTCTCTCCTCCCGCCATAAAACACCATCCGTTGCGCGCGCCGCTTGTACCCCCGCTCGTGCCAATGTCCAGAAAATATATCCCTTTGCGCTTTAATGCCTTTGCCCGCCGCTGAGAATCAAGATAATTAGAATTCCCCCCGTCAATCACAATATCACCCTTTCGTAACTGACCAACTAATAAACTGATTAACTGAGTAACTGGCCTACCCTGCGGCACCATGAGCCAAATGATCTTCCTCCCTTTAAGCCGTGAGGCTGCATCCCGCGCTGACGACGCAATCACCGCACCTGCCCGCTTCAGGGCAGGATAGGCTTGAGAAGAGCGGTTATACGCCACCACGCTCACTCCATTCTTCAGGAGACGGAGCGCCATCGCCCCGCCCATTTTTCCAAGTCCTATAAATCCAATGGTCATACGCGTATTTTTTAGGCTTTGGGTGACACGTCGAGTACTATTTTCAGCTGGTTCGGATCCTGCAAGTCAAACGCTTTGGAGAAATCCTTCAGAGGAAACCGATGGGAAATGGCCCGTGTGAGGATGTGGTGATAATGCTCTTCAATCTCCTGCACCATGGCAACCGCCTTCTTGAAATGCTCGCGGTTCCCGTTCACGCTCCCGATAATCACCTGATTCTGCCTGACTATTTGCCGCAGAAGAAGGTCCGCGTCAAACTCCTCATTCCTCCCAGACACCCGCGGCACGCCGGTCATGAGGTAGATCGCGTTCCTGCTCATCACCGGGATAAAATCAATGGCGAGCTTGCTCGCGCCTGACGCTTCAAAGATAAGGTCAATCCGATCAATGCCCTGCGCCACCTGTTGGGCGGTGAACGCATTGCCGTCAATATAACTTGCGCCAAGTTCCTTGATGAATTGCACTTTGATATTATCCTCCGGCACAATCTCCACGTTATAAAGCTCCATACCGTGAAGCGCGAGTACCGCGGTTGCCAAAAATCCGAGAGGTCCTGCGCCAATCACAATGCCCTTCTTGCACCCTCCCCAATCTGTCGTGCCCCAACCATGCTGACGGTGGGGGCAGAAAAACGGCACACGCTGCTGGATCATGAGCATCTGCTCCATCGCCTTCATGATGATACTCATGGGCTCAATCCACACGCTGATAGGACCAAGATCTTTGGGAATCGTGACAAGATGATGCGCGTGCTCCACGACATACTCCGTCAGAAACCCGTGCAGCTTATGGATGCCCCGCTCCTTATACAGGCCGGTATAGCAGTAATCGCTCTGATGGTTGCGGCACGCGGAACAGATACCGCACCCCCTTCTCACGGTCGGCACCACATAATCCCCGGGCTTTATGTCTTTCACCTCTTTCCCCACCGCTTCTACGACGCCGTAACTCTCGTGCCCCAGCACGAGGAAATCCTCTTGCGCCGGCGCATCCACAAGGTGATGGCGGTACAGCGACTTGTCAGTGCCGTCAATCCCCGTGGCGATTATCTTTATCAATACCTCATCTGGCCGCTCAATGCGGGGCTTGGGGATATCAAAGGCAAATATTCCTGGTTCTTTTAATTTTAATCCCGCGGCAAACATAGGAATAAGAATTTATTATATGCGGTGCGAAGGTTTCAATAGATATACGCAGATATTCTTCAACTGTTTCAGTATATCCTTGTGTTTCCTATTGTACTATACTATCATCAATTTACACCAATCACACCCTCTAACCCATTAATTATGAAACTTTTCATTGATTCAGCCAATCTCGAAGAAATCAAAACCGCGCTATCATGGGGCATGGTGGACGGCTGTACCACCAACCCTACGCTTGCCGCCAAGAACGGCGCTAGCCCCGTTAGAAGTAATCCCGCTCAGCGGGATGCAGTTCCGACGCTGGAACGGACTTCTAACGGGGTAAACGATTTCCTCCCCATCGCGAAGCAAATCCTCTCGCTCGTCCCCGGACCTGTCAGCCTTGAAGTGCTCTCCCAAGACTATGCAGGCATGACGCGGGAAGGAGTGGCGCTCGCAAAACTTGGGAAAAATGTAGTCGTGAAGCTCCCCACCACTATTGAAGGCTTGAAAGCATGCCGTGCGCTCGTCAATAAAAAAATACGCGTCAATATGACGCTGGTATTCTCAGCTCTGCAAGCCTTGCTCGTCGCCAAATCCGGCGCGACCTATGTTTCTCCATTTGTCGGACGGCTGGATGACGCGGGGCACGACGGCAACGAGGTGGTGCAAGAAATTATTGAAATCTACGATAATTATGGATTTAAGACCCAGGTCCTGTATGCCAGCGTCCGCTCACCCTTGCACGTGAAACAAGCGGCGCTCATGGGATGCGACATTGCCACGTGTCCCTTCTCCGTTTTGGAAAAACTGGTCCAGCACCCCTTAACCGACACCGGGCTTAGCAAATTCCTCTCGGACTGGAAAAAGTCAGGGTTGAAACCTCTTGTCTAACTCCCCTAACCCCTCTTACTCTAAGAGGGGTACTCGTTTCTACTCCTCCTCTTGAGATAAGAGGAGGCTGGGTGGAGTTATGAATCAAATAATACAGAACGCCTCGACCGAAAAATCACGATCGAGGCTTTCTTTTTTCGCATGCGCTGGCTACTTCCCGAGTAGACGAAACTTGTCACTATGTACGAGAATCTCCCTCCCCAGTTTCACGAAAACGGAATCTTCGTAGACGTATGTATCCCCATACCGTACGTAGACGAGTTTTAAGTGATGAACACCGGGAGTGGTTAAAATCTCATCCGGCGCATCACCAACCCGCTCGCCGTCAAGGAACATCTGCGCACCGTTCCGGTCGAGGTTCACAAAGACCTTGACACTGATCATGGGAAGCACCGCCGGAACGACTAACTTGATTTGTCCGGATACGACTTCGAATGAAACGTCAGTGCACACCTCGAAGGCGATGGGGATGCCCTTGACGTACCCTACGAATTTTCCACGCTCGACCATCATGACCGAGTCGAACGTGGCCACGGTCTGAGCAACTCCGACGAACGGTATCGACAACGCGAGCACCAACACGAATAAAAAAGCAACGCTTTTCATAACGTACTCCCTTCGTGAGTTTGATGAGTTTGAAATGAATCGATTTTGGGAATTATTTTCACCTCTTTGTACCACGAACTCTCTCTCTCTCTCTGTCAAGTTTAGACGCTGTGAATAATAGCCTATCCATTCCGTCATTCCAGACTTGATCTGGAATCCAGAAAAATATACAAAATCGACGTTTCTTTTGGCTTTCTGGATTCCCGCCTTCGCGGGAATGACAGCTGACGCTGAAAAAGTTTATTAATTTACGTTCCCTAAGACGCGGACATGCGCGGAATGTCTCGCGAGCTTTAACGCGGAACTACGCGGAAATAAAAAAAAGGCCTATGGCCCGATGGTGTGTAATGGCGTTCTAAAGGCTTGTAAGGGCTTCTATTTCAACAGAATCGCTCTCACCGGCGACGCTTCAATGCCGATAATCTTCAATGGCAAGCAGACGAGAGTGTACTTGCCCGGTTTTACTCCCGTCAGATTCACTCCTTCCACTATGGCAACACCCGCGCGCAGTAGACTCTTATGCACGGGATGGCCGGGGTTGCCGCGGCGTTCCACGGAGAGATAATCAACGCCCACTAATTTAATTTTCTTCGCGGCAAGAAATTTGGCGGCATCGTTTCCTATCGCGCCATAGTCCTGATAAAATCTCTTCGTTAATAAATGTTTCCCGTTGCCCAGATTAAAAAGCAGCCGTTCGCCGCGTTTGATATGAAACCGTGCTAAATCCTTTACCTCAACTTCTTTCCTCTTCCCTATATTCAATCTTAAAACCCTGCACGGCCCGACAAGGTTATCTAGCGGAATTGTTTCAAGCGGTTTGCCGGATGACAAAAAATGCGCCGGAGCATCAAGGTGAGTGCCGGTATGCGCGCCGAACGAAAGGTTTGACACCCTGACGCCGTCCTTCGAAAAAGTCCGCACCGGCCGCGTGCGCAATCCCTGTTCTCCCGGCCATACCACGAGCGAGGAAGTAAGCGGTAAGGTTACGTCAATTATTTTCATAAAGAGAAGGTACACGAATTGTACCATTTCGCGGATAAGGAATCAAAGTTAAACATGTGATTTATTACCATAATTTCCCTCTTTTTGGTTGATTTTTTTGTCATTTTAAGGTAGGCTGGTGGCGAGGCTGTCCTATGCCTACTACATTGACCAAACCTATTGCGCAGCTGCTGGATGCATGCCAATCTCCCGAACAGGAAGCGCATAAAGAAACCGTCATCCACGTCGACGAAATGGTATCGCGCGCCGCTTTTTTGTATGAAAAAATCCGCAACGCCGTTGACTACCGTGAAGACCACCTCTTAAGGCGAGGCGCGATAGAGCGGATGCTGAAGCGCCTGCTCGTGCGCGGCGCGAAAAGCGAAGCAGTGGCCAAACCTCTCATCATTGAACTTATCCGTGCGCGCTACCTGAATAATGATGCGCTTCCGGAAAGAATCATCGGTGAAGTCGGGATTATTCTTGAACGCTATATCGCGCTGTGGAATGCCGCGCCCGCGGAAGTGCAGACGAACGCAGACCTTTTTTCTTGGATGCTGGGAGTCGCGGCGCGCGAAGTCGAGGAGGCGGTTGCGCCATCCCCGCATATCGACAAACTCGTGGAATCGATGTACCGGTCGCTGGTGGCGCATATCAAGCTCCCCAGCCGCATGACGGACGAGCGCGAAAAAAATACCCAGCTCTTCATCGCCATCCATCGCGCGCTGGTGCAATCGGATTTGCCCACTATCCGCTACAAACTCTTCGCCATTTACGCGCCGGGATGGAAAACGATCAATCCGGAACAAATCGGCTCATTGGGATGGAACATCGCTGCCATCTCCCAGGCGATAGAACGCGACCTCTCACACCCCGTCGGCGAGTCATTTGCGCGCCATCTCAAAAGATACGCTGCCGCATTCACCGTGCTCCATGACATTATTGAAGAAAAGCCGAAGGAAGCGACCGCAGTCCTTACGAACCCCGCCTCGCTCGAAGATCGGGTGCGGAAAGCATGCCAGCTGCGCTACCGAAAAGCAAAAGAAAAACTGGGCCGTTCCGCAGTGAGGTCCATCATCTTCATCTTCTTTACTAAAATGCTCATCGCCATCGTCCTTGAGATTCCTTATGAAATCTACCTCATTAAGTCCTTTAATCCCATTCCGCTGCTTATCAATATCACCATACCTCCCTTCCTTCTGTTCCTTGTCGCGACCACCACCAAAGTGCCCACCAAAAAAAACACCGAGGCCATTATCGCGACGGTGCGGGACCTCGTGGAAGAAGGGCGCACCATGACCCCTATAGAGATCAAACGCTACTCAAAGCCTATCTTTTCATCCATCATGCTCAGCATCGCCTACCTTACGCTCTATGGCGTGACATTCGGCTTTATTATCTGGGGATTGCGCACGCTCCATTTCAATATCATCTCAGGCGCGCTCTTCCTCCTCTTCTTGTCCCTCGTGTCGTTCTTCGCCATCCGCATCAGGCAAGGGGTGCGCAGGCTGGTGATCATAGAAAGGAAAGAAAATGTATTCACCTTCCTCTTTGACCTCTTTACCATTCCGATCATCCGCGCCGGCCGCTGGATCTCCATCAAGTCCTCAAACATCAATATCTTTGTCTTCGTTCTTGATTTTCTCATCGAAACCCCGTTTAAATCCCTCCTTGACGTCACGGAAGAATTCACGACGTTTATCAAGGAAAAGAAAGAGGAAGTGCTCTAGTGAGAAACTCTAAGTGCTAAGTTCTAAATTCTAAACATGATTCGACAAGCGTTCGACTGAGCTCACGCCGAAGGCTCACCATGACAACCGTCTTTGTCACCCTGAGCCAGACGAAGGGTGTTTGAATTTGAAGCTTGGAACTTTGATTTTTTGCACTCAAACCATGCCGTTACAAACTTATAAAAGGGTCATTATAAAAATTGGCACGGGAGTACTGACGAATAACGACGGCCAACTCGACCGCGCGCAACTGTCGTCTTCATTTGAAGATCTTGCCGGCGTGATCGCGCAGGGTATCCACGCAGTGCTTGTCACCTCGGGAGCGGTCGCGATGGGGAGAAGCGCGCTCACCGTCCCTCCCCGCAACGAGCACAGCCGCCAGGCGTGCGCAGCGATCGGCCAACCGCTGCTGATGCATGCGTACGGGGAGCTGGCGGCGCGCCACGGCCTTACCATTGCCCAGCTTCTTATCACGCGTGAGGATTTTGATAACCGCGCGCGCTATCTCAATATCCGCAATACGCTCCATGCGCTCCTCAACATGAACGTGCTGCCGATTATTAATGAGAATGACGTCGTCGCGGTGGACATCGCAGGGGGCGACGCGTTTGGCGGCAATGATGCGGTGGCCGCCATGGTAGGGCTTCTTATCGACGCAGACCTTCTCTTGATCCTTGGCGAAACGGACGGGGTGCTCGATGCCCCGCCTGAAACCGGAAGGGCGCAGCGCATTCCCGTAGTGGAACAAATAAACGAGGAACTTCTTGGCGTCGTGGGGAAAGACTCACCCTTGGGGAGAGGCGGCATGAAAAGGAAACTGGAAGCGGCCAAACTTGCGACCCATTCAGGCATTGAAACCATTATCGCCAACGGGCGGCAAGAAGGGGTGATCACCAACATCATCCTGCATGCCGCTGACACGGGCACCCGGTGTATGCCCGCGCAAGAAGCACATTCAAGCCGCGGCCGGTGGCTCATCGGAGGCGTGGTGCAAAAAGGTTCGGTCACGGTGGACACGGAAGCCGCCAAGGCGCTCCAAAAGGGAAAAAGCCTTCTCCCGATAGGAATCCTAGAGGTCCAAGGGAATTTCGGACGCGGCGAAGCCATTCGCGTGCTCGATGAACGCGGCGCCAGTATTGCCGTAGGGCTTGCCAATTATGCTTCAGGAGATTTAGATAAAATCAAACGCCTTCCTTCTTCCGAGATTGAAGCGATGCTCGGCTATTCTGCGGGTGATGAAGCGATTCACAAAGACAATCTCGCGCTTACCAACAGTACTTTAACGTATGGGAAATAATTTTTCTCCGCTTACGATTGCACAACGCGCACGGACCGCAAGCCTTGCACTCCAGGCAAGCTCTGCCGTAGTGAGAAGCCGCGCTCTTTTGCTTTCCGCGAGAAACCTTGTACGCCATAAGCGTGCCATTATTGCCGCGAATAAGGCAGACCTCGCGCAGGCAAAGGGAAAAGTGCCGCAGGCGTTTCTTGACCGCCTTTCGCTGAACGCGAAACGGTTCCGGGATATGGAGGAAGCGGTACAAGAAATTGCGCGCCAAAGCGATCCGTTGAATGAGCTCGTGGAGCAGAAGAAACTGAAAAACGGCGTAGTGCTTAAAAAAGTGCGCGTGCCTATCGGCGTGCTTTTTATCATCTATGAAGCCCGCCCCCATGTAACTGCGGACGCCGCTGCTTTAGCGCTCCGCGCAGGAAACGCCGTCATCCTCAAAGGGGGGTCCGAGGCGCGGAGCACCAATCGCCTTATCGCTCAATGTTTCCAACAAGCGCTAAAAAGCGCAGGACTTCCCCTCCATGCCGTGCAATTCATTGATACCGCCGACCGCACCGTCGTGAAAAAACTGTTAAAATGTGCCGACGACATTGACCTTGTCATACCCCGCGGCGGCTATGGCCTCGTGAAGTGGGCGCGCAAGGAATCTGACATTCCTTCGCTTTCCCACGCGGAAGGGCTTGACCATACCTATGTGGATGCGTCTGCGGACATTCCGCTGGCACTCAAGGTGATAGTGAATGCGAAGACGAGCTTCCCTGCAGCCTGCAACTCGCTTGATACCCTCTTGGTGCATAAAAAAATCGCTCCACAATTATTACCATTATTGCAGAATGGGTTAATACCCTATCACGTAGAACTGAGATGTGATACCGCTGCTCTGCGCATTTTCAAATCAAGGAAACCGCCTCTCATATCCCCTCCTTACCAAGGAGGGGAAGGGGAGGTCTCCATAAAAGCGGCAACCGCGAAGGACTGGGATACTGAATATTTAAGTTTAACCATGGGCATTAGAATAGTGCCAAACGTCGACGAAGCAATTGCGCACATCAATGCGCACGGCTCAAAACATTCTGAAGGCATTATCGCGCGCGATAAAAAAACAATCGCGTTATTCAAAAAAAATGTGGATGCAGCAGGTATATTCGTAAATTGCTCCACCCGCCTTCACGACGGCGGCGTCTTCGGGCTTGGGGCGGAAATGGGCATCAACACCGGCAAGCTCCATGCCCGCGGCCCGGTCGGCGCCAGGGAGCTTACGACCTACAAATGGATCGCGGAAGGGAAGGGACAAATTCGCACGTAAGGGTAAACAATCCAGTGTAAAACGCATACGTCACAACTCTAATTACGACAATGCCATAATCATATCCCCCGCTATTAGCAACGATCGTGGTATTTAGGCACAGGTATCTTTTCTAGTTTCCTCCTCCCGTGAAAATATAACTTTCATAACAAACCGCGTAATCATTTAACAGTTTAACAATTTATTTTATGCGCTCAAAAACCGCGCTCAAAATCATCCTCGTCATCGGCCTCGCCGGCTTAACATTCTCCGGTTACTTATCCTACTGGGAACTCCTCCGCGGCACGTGCCAGAACTCGCTCGTCTCCTGCGGCACCGGCGCCGCACCCGTCACCACGTACCTCAAATACCCCGCCTGCGTCTACGGATTCTTCATGTATCTGCTCGTCACTCTCATCGCCATCTTGGGCTTAATAAAAAAAGAACAAGTTCAATAATCTCTCTTCACGCTCACTCATAGAAACCCACTTCTGGCCTATTCCAAAAGTGGGTTTTATCTTTTAATTCATAACTTTTTAAATACCGCTAAAATTGCCCCGCGCTTCAGATGACTACTCCCTCCATCGCCTACTGTCTGCCAATATCTCTCCAATACGAATTGCGGAAACAATCCGCGTAATTGATCGATGGTATAGCTTCTCGTGAGAAAGCGTTCTCTTCCGGCACGCATCTCAACTGCCCTGATCGTGTGTACTTCGGTGATTGCCCACTGCACCACGTCCATGCATTCATCCATAAATTGATACAGCCACGGATTATCCCTATAAAGTTCCAGAGTATAGTCATCATCAATTGCCTGTCTCACGCCTATCACCAGATAATCGCCGGGAACGAGAAACCTCGTGAACATCGCAGCTGCCATTTGCTGGTCAGGAAAATTACTTAAGGTATTACCGATGAGAAAATAAACATACGATTCACCATCTATGCATATTGGTAGCTCCCCTAAATGTTGGAAGTATCCATGCACGCCACGACTGAGTATTGCTCCCTTAGATTCAGGCCGCACTGACTTGCTTACCTGATACACTCCCGCAAAAAAATAATCAAGAAATAACGAATTAAGATCAATCGCTTCTACGAGTAAGGGCTTACTGTTATCCGCAGAAACCACACAATATTCAACGATTTTTATTTCTACGTCCCCCGTGCCAACTCCCAAGAAAGACATTACTCTTCCGTGTGTCCTACGATTGAGCCACGGGAGTGCCTTCTCTATTAACGGCAACTCCTGCAAAACCGAACTATATGGATTGACACAGGCAGGAAGTGCGAGCCAAAAAACGCCGCGTTTCTCAAAATGTTCCTCCACGGCACTCCTGTCCCAATATTCGCCAAGTTGCGTATACCGAGGAATGCTTTGCGCCTTGATTTTCTCAAATAATACTTGCGCCGGCTCAAATCCGCCTATTCTCGTAGGAACGCCCTCTGAGCACAGGTGATTATTTCCTTCGCTATTTACAATATTTACCATACGGCGTAGTATATCTCTGTTAATTATTTCGACAATAAAATTTTATTTATTTCGCTAAAATTAAAGAAAATTAACCACCTCCAACTTATTATGTAGAAATAAATTACAACTATATGCGCCATATAGAATCCATCCTTCATACCCTCGGATTCAATAAAAAAGAAGCAAGGGTGTACCTTGCTTCCCTAAGGCTCGGACAAGCGCCTGCGAGTGAAATCGCGCGGGAAGTAACTCTTAACCGCGTGACTACCTATGAGGTGCTCAAGCGTCTGGTACACAGAGGCCTCGCCTCGGTTACAGAACAAAAACACGTAAAATATTTCAGCGTCTTGGGGCCTGACAAGCTTTTCCAGCATTTCAAAACGAATATGGATGCACTGCAACAACACATGAAAGAACTCCTCTCCCTCACGCAAGGGAAAGGAGCGCGGCCGCGGGTCTCTTTCTATGAGGGCGCAGAAGGCTTGCGGGACGTCTACCGCGATTTTCACGCCTACCGCAATAGCGAAGCGCTCTCTTTTACCAACTGCAGAGCGCTCTACGAAGGAATAGGCAAAAATTTCCTGTACCAAACCTACAAGAACCGACAGGCGCTCGGCATCACCGTGAGATCTCTCTGCCCTGACAATCCTGAAGATATTGCAGAGCAGCGGCAAGACGCGCGCGCGTCACGCCGCATCAAATTATTTCCCCACGAGAAATACCGCATCCCCAACGAAATGATCGTGTATGCGGATAAAGTGGCGCTCATGTCTTTCACCGACAAAATATCTATCGTGATAGAAAATAAAGAAATCGCAGAATCACTGCGAACGATCTGGCACATGGTTTGGGATCGGTACTAAACGCTTTCGTTATAATATTTAACGTCGCATGGTTTTGATTACTTTGCCGAGGATGCCATCCGCATTATCTCCCTCTTCATCGATATCTATCATGCCTGCATCGTCGCCCCCGCCGTCTTCGATCATCCACCGCTGGTAGACCTTTTTAGGTAATTCGCGCACAAAGAGCGAAGGGCGGCCGAGGAGGTAGCCTGAAGACAGATATGAGGTTTCAGGATAGGTGAGGATGAGCTCTTCCTGCGCCCTCGTCACCGCAACGTAAAAAAGCCGCCGCTCTTCTTCCAGCTCCTTTCCCCGCTCAAGCGTGCGCGCATTGGGAAAATGCCCGTCCACCAATCCAATAACAAACACTGTCTTCCACTCAAGGCCTTTCGCCTGATGGATGGTGGAAAGTATCAGTTTGTCCTCATCCTGCGCCATGGACGCCCCCTTCACTTCTCCGCGGAATCCCTCGCCCAACGCCGCATCCGCGAGAAGCGCGGACAAGTCCTGATAGCGGTTCGCAAAATTGGCAAGCGTTTCCAAATCAAGGATCCTCTCTTCCGCATCGTCAAACGCATCCTTTGCATATTCCCGATAACGGCGCGCCAAGACTGCAGTAATAATCTCACCCGGCCCTTTAACCGCGGATATGGCAAATGCCCGCAGATCATCCCATACTTCTCCCACGCCCCGCTCAACGCGGGAAGAAAGACCCTGCATTTCCTTCATCTCATCAGCGATCGTGAGATATTGATCAGGCGACTGTTTCACCAGGCGCCAAATGCGGTCTGCGGTTTGCGCGCCGATGCCTTCGTAGAGCTGCAGCACCCTGCGCCACGCAAGCTCATCTGCAGGGTTTGCCAAAATCCTCACATACCCCAGCACGTCTTTGATATGCGCCTGCTCAAAATATCTTAAACCTCCCCGCTTCAGGTAAGGAATATCGTGTTTGGCAAGCTCAAGCTCAAGCTCGAGCGTCTGATGCGACGCGCGGAACAGCACCGCCATGTCATGGAGGCTCATGTGCGCTTCTGCGCGCGCGAGCACCTGCGCGACCACATAGGACGCCTGAGCTTCAGGATCCGGCGCGGATGCCAAAAGAGGCACGATGCCTGACTTGCGCGAAGTGCGCAGCTCTTTTTTATAACGTGCGGAGTTATGCCGGATGCTCTCGTTCGCAAGAGTGAGTATCTCCGGCCGGGACCGGTAATTTGTTTCAAGGCGAAACACTTTCGCCTTGGGATAGCGGTCGGTAAATTCCAAAATATTCCCTATGTCAGCGGCGCGGAATGAGTAAATCGACTGCGCGTCATCGCCCACCACCAGGAGATTCCCATGCACCGAGGCGAGCAAGTGGGTAATCCCCGCCTGCAGGCGGTTCGTATCCTGGTACTCGTCCACCAGCACGTACTTGAACCGCGACGAGAGCTTTTCCCGCACCTGCGGGAATTGTTCCAGCAGCCGCAGGAGATTCACCAAGAGATCGTCAAAATCCATCGCGTTCATCGCGCGCTTCTTCTCCTCATAGGCGCGCGCAAACTCGGGGAAAAAATTCTTAAATTTTATAAACTGCGGATAATGGTCATCTATCGCGTGTTCAATCGATATGCCGCTGTTGGCGGCAAAGGAGAGCACGCGGCGGACGGCGTCTGCTTTCGGGAATACGCTGCCGGCGGCGTGAGGCCCTTCTGTTACCAGAACTGACCGCATCAGCCGCTCCGCGTCATCCTCGTCCAAAATCTGGAATTGGGGCTTGAAATCAAGCTTCCCCGCATACACGCGCAGGATGCGGTTGGCGATATGATGGAAAGTGCCGCCCCATAAGCCCTTCACCTCGCCCTTCACGAGCGCGGCGGCGCGGGACAGCATGGCATGCGCTGCCTTATTCGTAAACGTCAATAGCAGGATGCGGTCGGCAGGCGTGCCGTGCGCGATGAGCCACGCCACCCGATACACCAGCGTCCGCGTCTTGCCGGAACCCGCGCCCGCGAGCACGAGACAAGGCCCCTCCGCATCCCGCACCACGGCGAATTGTTCAGAATTGAGTTCATTTTTATAATCAATGTCCGCACGCTCCCTCGAAAGGGGTCCCGCGTGTCGTTGACTGCTTTGTACATCCATGGTGTTAAGTGGTATAGTATTAATGAAACTATTATACCTTAATTTTGAATTTTTCATTGTTTTAAGGTATATACCCGCTAAATTTTGTCCCACCTATCGCGGGCGACAGATTAAATATCTTCAAAAACGAAAACTTATTAATAACGCACGTACTACGTGCAAAACTTAGGCGGGTATGACTCCTTCCATTGACACCATCTTTAAACACGCGGTGGACGAGGGCGCCTCCGACATCCATCTCATGGTCGGCAAGCCCCCCATCATCCGCATTGACGGCCTCCTGAAAGATACCGACTTTCCCCTCCTCTCCCATAAAGTCATCGACGACCTCATCTCCTCAATGCTCAATGAGCACCAGCGGGAGATTTTTCTTTCAGAGAAGGAGTTTGATTTTTCCTATGAACTGCCAAACGTCTCCCGGTTCCGCGTCAACCTCCATGTGGAGCGGGGAAATCCCGCGCTCGCGGCGCGCGTGGTGTCCGCGCGCATCCCCACCATGGAAGACCTCCTGATGCCGGAAGTGGTCTATGAGCTGGTGCGCCTGCCGCAAGGGTTAATTCTCGTGACCGGCCCCACCGGCTGCGGCAAATCAACGTCGCTTGCGGCCATGGTCAACCTTATTAATGCGGAACGCCGCGCCCATATCATCACCTTGGAAGACCCGATTGAATTTTTGCACACGAGCGACAAATCCATCATCAAGCAAAGGCAATACGGCACTGATTTCCTTTCGTTCGCGGAAGCGCTGAAACATGTCCTGCGCCAGGATCCCAATGTTATCATGGTGGGCGAAATGCGCGATTTGGAAACGGTCGCGGCAACCATCACGCTCGCGGAGACCGGCCATCTCGTGCTTGCCACCCTTCATACCTTGAACGCGGCGCAGACCGTCGACCGCATCATAGACATCTTCCCGCCCTACCAGCAAACCCAAGTGCGGCTTCAGCTCTCCCTTTCCCTGCGGGGTGTCATCTCGCAGCAGCTCCTCCCGAAAAAAGGTGCGGGCCGCGTGGCATCACGGGAAATCCTCATAAATAATCCCGCAGTATCGAACCTCATCCGCGAAAATAAAATCGCCCAGATCAAATCCGTGATACAAACCTCAGCGGAAGACGGCATGGTGACCATGGATCAGGACCTGAAACGGCTCTATAAGGAACGCGTGATTGAACACGAGGTGGCGGTCGCCCACATGCTCGACCCGCACCTGCTCGATTAGTCTTAAAATTAAAATGGAGAATCATTCAGTGTATTTCCGTATAAACTTCGGGTATTTCCGTGAGAGAAGCTTATACACTGAATGCACACGGAACTTCCACTGAACGACACTGAAAAAATAATTCATCCTTGTCTTTAAATATATGCCTCCCCGCACTGCACCCCATCCCGCGCACCACGAGGCGCTTGCCGCGCTCCGCACCCTGCCCCTTGCTACAGGACTTTCAGAAGGGGAGCTTGCAACCTTGTCTGAATACCTGACCTCTGCCAGTTACCCGAAGGGGAAAGTGGTATTCGAGCAGGGAGGAAGGCGCGATGCGCTTCTCCTTATCACGCAAGGGCGCCTTTCTATCTATAAAGAATTTGGCGATGCGCCGGAAGTGTTTGCCGTGCTCCATCCCGGCAATTTCTGCTGCGAAGAAGCGCTTACTGACCAACGCTCTGTCCATTCAAAAAGCGGCCAAGCGCTTGATGAACTGAAAACGCTTGAGCTTACCTACACCGCGTTTCGAGCGCTGTCATCAGAGCACCCGCGCCTGGCCATATTTCTCCTTGAAAAACTCCTGCAATCGGTGGCCGAGAGGCTCCACCATACTGATAATAGGCTCATTACTCTCTACCACACCGGCCGCATCATCAGCATCACGCTTCCCCTTGAAGAAATGGGGCGCCAGATCCTCGCCGCGCTCCATGAGGTGATCCGCGCAAAGCGCTCGCTCTTCGTGTCATTCCTCCCGTCCCTCAACCGCATCCTGCTTCTCGCGCATTATGGATTCGCCGTCCCGCCTTTCGGCGGCGAGGACCACATCCCATTAAGCCAAGATCCGGTGCTCGGGCTCATCGCCGCAAATAACGCGACCATCCTGGTCACGAGAGACAGCCCTTTGCCTCATACCGTCGACGTGGCGTACACGAGCCCCTCCATGGTAGGCGTACCGATCAAGGAGGAGGGGAAAACCATAGGCGCGATCCTGATGCTCGATAAGCAGAACGATGAATTTAATCTTAATAATGTGATGCTCCTTGAAATCGTCGCGCGGCAAATCGCCGGCGCCATTACCGAAGGGGAAGCGCTCCACCGCCATCAGGCAGAGGAGGAGCTCAAAAGAGTTTACATCAGACCATTTTAAAACTGGAAAATGAATAGGGGACACACTGATCCATCCCTTGGGGGTGGATTTGATTTTTTGAGCATATCGTTATACACTGCTGCCGCGCCCTCGTGGTGAAATGGATATCACAACAGGCTTCGGACCTGTTGTTGGGGGTTCGAATCCCTCCGAGGGCATAGTGGTTCGCCCGATCATACGATCGGGCGTCAGGTCGCATGACCTGACGACTCCCTCCGGACGCACTAATAAAATGGTGGAAAACATTTATTAACCATAAATTAATATTTAAAGCTAAAAATTATATGAATACGAATCAAAAAGGTTTTATTAATAATATTTTAGTCGTAGTAATTATTGTGCTCGTCGTAGGGGTAGCTGGCTATTTTGCTATTATAAAAAAGCCGGAACCGATTACTCAACAACCAGTACCAACTCTGACTCAAACGACCGCCCCAACAAATACTCTTGTAGTTCCGACACCGACAACAATAGATGAAACTGCAAATTGGACAATATACAATAACCCTGGGTTAAATTTTTCAATTAATTATCCTAATGACTTTCAGCTTACAGAGGATAATGCGACGAGTAAATTGTTTTCTGGTACAGATGGGCATTTTTGGATTTTTGTAGAAAATAATACAAAAAATTTGGATGCGGCCGGAATAAAGGATGACTATTACAAACATGATGAATATGGGTATCAATATCAAGATACTTTTGTCAAAGTTGCAGGCGCTAATGCATACAAGCAGGGACGATATGATTTAGGTGTCATAGAAAGATATTATATTCCAAAAAATGGCAAGATTTATAAGGTTGGATTTGAATTTAACTTCGACACTCCTAATCAAAACATAAAAGAAAATAAAATAAATTTGATAAGAAATATAATCTCGACCTTTAAGTTTGAAAATTAAGTTTGTTTTTCTGAATTGTAAAAGAGTTTGCCACAAAAAAACTTGTCATGCCAGAGGCAGATCCGCCTCCGGCGGAAAATTGTCAGCGGTGCGGCTCCGCCGCACCCTGCATTTTTTACGGAGGGTTCTCGCCGCCGCAGGCGGTGAAAGCGGTTCGCACTAATCCAAAAATAGAGCAAATGAAACATATGGAATGGCTGAATGTTATTTTTCTCATTGGCTCTACAGACATTTATGGGAGTAATCCACGGTACCTCGAAGCGCGGCATTAGTACTTTATCCCCCTCATAATATAAGAGGGGTGTGGGGAGTTATGAGTGTTGCGTGAAAAAGGCTTTTGTGTGACAAAAAAGAGGCAGGCCCGTTCATTTATAACTCACCCCCTCCCTTATCTTAAGGGAGGGAATTAGCAGGTCGCTCACCGTACCCCTCTTACTAACAGAAAAGTCAGATGAAACCATAAATCAAAGAAGGATTGCATGAATCATAAGATATTGATAGAGTAGGTGTTGTGGGTCGCTAGCTCAATTGGCAGAGCAGGGGCCTCTTAAGCCCAAGGTTCTGGGTCCGATTCCCAGGCGACCCACCATTTCTACCATAAACGGCGCAAGCCGTTTCTTTGTTTGTCAAACACCTGCATTACCCGCTACAATGCATATATCATAAACTATCTGCGTGAATCCGCGTTCGACCGCATTACGGTACCAACTCTGTGTAAAACGGATGCAATTGCGGCCGACCATCTGCGTTAATCTGCGTAAAATTTTTCTTGTATCTTGTTATGCTTACCCATACGGCTAAACCACTTGTCCTCATCATCCGTGACGGATGGGGCGTCGCGCCTCCCGGCCCGGGAAACGCCGTAGCGCTCTCGCGCACGCCGCACCATGACGAGTACCGCAAAAAATACCCGTTCGCGCTCCTTGAAGCGTCAGGCGAGTCAATCGGCCTCCCGCCAGGTTTCCATGGAAATTCCGAAGTGGGGCACCTTACCATGGGCGCCGGCAGGCCTGTCAAACAAGAGCTCACCTTTATCCACGAGGAAATTGCCTCTGGCGCTTTTTTCCGTAATAAAAAACTCATCGATGCATTCGCCTCGTGCCGCGATAAGGGAAAAACACTCCACCTCATCGGCATCCTGCAGGACGCCGGCGTACACGCGCATGAGGAGCATCTCTGGGCGCTCCTCACCCTTGCGCAGCAACAACGCGTCGAACGTATGTATGTGCACGTACTTGCCGACGGCAGAGACTCGCCGCCGCGCAGCGTACTCACGTTTTTAAAAAAACTGTCTGCACGTTTCCCTTCAGTGCCTGTGGGCACGGTCGCCGGGCGCTACTGGCTCGACCGCGCAGGCCATTGGCCGCTCATAGAAACGCTCTATCGCGCCCTTGTCTTCGGCGAAGCGCTTACCGCTAAAACCGCGGAAGACGCCGTCCAGAATGCGTACCGCAATCACCGCACGCCAGACGGACAGCCCATGGTCGATGAATATATTCCTCCTTACCGCATTGGAAATTTTGAAAAAATAGAAGAAGATGATACCGTCTTCTTTTTCAACTTCCGCCAAGATCGCATGATTCAGCTCACCAAAGCATTTGTGGAACGTAGGTATGGAGGCCCGCCTGTGCGTTTCATCGCCCTCACGCGCCCCTATGACGAATTTCATAATTTTATATTTGCCCCTCATGAAGAAACGCAGACGCTCTCTCCCGTGCTGGGGGAAGTTTTAAGCGCCCATAACGTGCGACAACTGCGCATCGCGGACAGCCAGAAATTCCGCCATGTAACCAGTTTCTTAAACGGCAAGCGCATTACACCGTTCCCGGGCGAGGATCGGCTGGAAATAAAAGTAGGGCCTTCTGCCCAGTACCGGGAACGGCCCGACATGGGAGCCATTGAAATCGCGGCAATCGCTCCTCCGGTCATCCGCCATAGCGTTTATGATCTTATTATTATTAATTTTGCCAACTGCGACATGGTGGGGCACGTGGGTGACCTTCCGCTCGCGGTAAAAACAGTGGGTATCGTGGACCGCTGCGTGGGCGCGCTCGTGGAGGCCGCGCTTCTCTCGGGAGGCGAAGCGCTCTTAACTGCTGACCACGGCAACATCGAGCAAATGCATTATAATGGCGACCAAAATGCGGTCTGCACGGCGCATTCCGCAAATCCCGTGGAATGCTTCTATATTTCCCACACCCCCCAAGGCACGCTCTCGCCGCAGGGATTCCTTTCAAGCATCGCGCCTACGGTGTTGGATCTGCTTGGTATTCCCATCCCTCCCGAGATGACGAGCCCGAGTCTTCTGGTAAGAAATAATATAAGTTGAGTCACGCCACAAATCATGATACTATGCATAAGTCAATTCAGTTTCGCATGAATCCAATTTTTTAATCCGCGCCTCTCTATCCTATGGACAGGTTTACCTGGAAAATCGGCGGACAAGCAGGTTTCGGCATTGCCACCTCCGGCCAATTATTTTCGCGGATGTGCGTGGCTGCGGGCAGATTCGTGGCGGATTACAGTGAAAAACCAAACCGCATCAGAGGAGGCCATAACACCCACCAAGTCACCATTGCGGACAAACCACTCTATGCGGCGTCACGGAAAGTGGATCTGCTCGTTGCCCTTGATAAAGATACGGCGTTTTTGCACCTTAAGGAACTCGCGCCCCGTGCCGCCGTCATTTATGACGGAGAAAAAAACACCCTTACTGTGGAAGATCTGGGACGGAAAGATGTAGTGCTTTATTCCGTGCCGCTCGCGCGCTTTGCCAAAGAAGTGGGCGGCGAGGAAGTTATGCGCAATACCGTGGCCCTTGGCGCGTCCCTCGCGTTCATGGGATGCGATTTTACCCCGCTTGAGCGCGTCCTCACGAGCGCATTCGGCAAAAAACCAGAGCGCCTGGCCGCCAATCTCAAGGCCGCCCGTGAAGGATTCGAATATGTCCGCGCGCAAGGAGGGGTCCACCACGCGTGCCCCCTCACCCAAAAACTCTCTTCTCCTCATATCGTAATCCCGGGCAACGAAGCAATGGCTTTGGGCGCCATCCAAGCTGGCTGCACCTTCTACGCCGCTTACCCGATGAGCCCTTCCTCTTCCATTCTGCATTACCTTGCGGGCAAGGCGGAAACCACTGGCATGGTCGTGAAGCACGCGGAGGATGAAATTTCCGTCATCAATATGGCGCTGGGCGCGTCCTATGCCGGCGCACGCGCCATGATCGGCACGTCAGGCGGCGGATTCTCGCTGATGGTGGAATCGCTCGGGCTCGCGGGAATCGCGGAGATCCCCCTCGTGATCGCGGAGGTTATGCGCCCCGGCCCTGCCACGGGCATGCCCACCTGGACAGAAGCTTCTGACCTCCAATTTGTCATCCATGCGGCGCAAGGAGAATTTCCCCGCGTCGTGCTCGCGCCGGGCGACGTGGAAGAAGCCTTTCACTACACGCTTCTCGCATTCAATCTTGCAGAGCGCTGGCAGGTGCCTGTCTTTCTTCTTTCTGATAAAAACCTTGGGGAACACAGCCGCAGCGTGCCTCCGTTTGATGCATCGGCCTACCGCATTGATCGAGGCAAACTCCTCACGCAAAAAGACTTGAGCGGCACGAAACCCTTCAAGCGGTATGTGCTTACCCGTGACGGCGTGTCCCCGCGCTCGCGGCCGGGCCTGAAAGGCGGCGTCTATCTTTCCAATTCTTATGAACATGACTACTTCGGCTACTCTGACGAATCCTCGAAAATGCGCGTCGCGCAGGCTGACAAACGCATGAAAAAACTGGAGGGCATTGCTCATGAAATGCCAAAGCCTTTCATACTAGGCCCCTCAAAAGCTCCGCTTACGCTCGTCACCTGGGGATCCATGAAAGGGCCAGTGAGGGAAGCGATGGAGCGTCTTGGGGAAGAAAAAATGAAAGTAAACATGGTGCACTTCTCCGGCATGTGGCCATTCCCCAAAAGGTGGGCGGAAAAGCTGCTCTCCTCGCAGAAGCGTCTGGTGCTTGTCGAGAATAACGCCACGGCGCAGTTCGGCAGCTTGCTCAAAGAACAGACAGGTATCGATATCGAAGATAAACTGCTCAAATACGACGGAAGACCATGGTTCCCGGAAGAGCTTATTGTCGAGACAAAAAAACGACTATAAATTTAGAAACGTCCCGCAGGGACACTATAATTTTGACTTTTGATTTATGGCGGAAACAGCCGACTTCAATACTCCCCTTTTTCCCACCTGGTGCCCCGGCTGCGGCGATTTTAGCATTTGGTCGGCACTTAAGGAAGCATTCGTGGTATTGGGAATGGAACCGCACCAATGTGCGGTGGTCTATGGCATTGGGTGTTCCGGCAACATGTGCTCCTTCGTGAATACCTATGGCTTTGAGGGACTGCACGGCCGCGGCCTGCCCGTAGCCTGCGGTATAAAAATGGCAAACCACAATCTGCCGGTTATGATGGTGGGCGGAGACGGCGATCTTTTAGGCGAAGGTATGGGGCATTTCATCCATGCGTGCCGCGCCAATCACCACGTCACCACGCTCATCCACAATAACCAAGTGTATGGGCTTACCACCGGCCAGACCGCGCCGACTTCCGAAAAAGGCGCCAAAACAAAATCAACGCCCGCAGGCGTCATTGAAGAGCAAACGAATCCCATCACGCTCGCGCTCACCGCAGGCGCGACCTTTGTCGCGCGCGGCTTTTCAGGAGACATTCCCCACCTTACTGACCTTATCGTAAAAGCTATTTCGCACAAAGGGTTTTCGGTGCTGGATGTGCTGCAGCCCTGCGTGACATTCAACAAAGTCAATACTTACGCATGGTTCAGAGAGAGGGTCTACAAGCTGGAAGAGTCGGGGTATCGGCAAACCACCAAACCAGCGGCGATCGAACGTGCCTTCGAGCCATGGCATGAAAAACTCCCCCTTGGCATCTTCTGGCAGGAGGAAAAGCCCACCTACGAAGACTCCCTGCCGCAGCTCAAAAACGGCCCCCTCGTCGAGCGCGACTTGTCCCATATCGATATCTCAAAACTCTTGGAGGAATTTAAATGAGTTTTAAAAAAAAATTTCTGCATAGCCCAAGCAACCCTTTGATGTAAAGGGTTGCCTTTTTTAAAGCCATCAGGAGCGCAATAACGCTACTAACGCAAATATCCATGGAATTATATCAAACACAAAACGGTACTTCTGGATGGACGTTTTTTGCCCACCCAGTAATTGAATTGCCAACTCCAGCTTTCTATCTGGATTGAGATTGGCGAACCAGTCTAAATCCATTTCCATTACCCTTATGGTTTTTTTAATACCCCTTATAAACACCTTATCCAGCGCTTTCATAATAATCTCCTCATTTTATAGAGATGTATTCCAGAGCCCTTGATATCTGTATTGTCAAAGACCGTTGTTTATTTAAGAACTTAAAAACCCGCCTTGTGACCTATACAAGCGGGTTGTCAATGTTCTCAATCGGTAGAGCCTTAAAAAAACCTTTCAGACCCTGCCGACGGAGAACCTCAAACGTTATGTTTTTAACGAACTTTCCTCCTTACGCCCCCATCATAGCGCATCTGGAATAAAAGTCAATGCCCTCTATGGAGTCTACTGCGCGACGCGGAAGACTTCCTCAAAAAAGCTCACACGAGCATTTCAATTGGTATCTCAGTGACTACCTTAAGCGCCATATCATTGGTGACGAATTTCTCCGCGCTATGCGCAATCGCGGTGGCAATATGGATCGCATCTGGCGTGCGGAGCCGATACTTTCCGCGCAGATCAGAAGCAATATCCACGACGGATTCGTCAATCCCCGTAATCCGCACGTGGGGAAAATTTTTGATGAGTTCCTTATAGTGCGCAGCAAGTTCTTTCTTCCCTTGCAGTTTCGGTCCAGTCAAAATTTCGATCATGCCAATAACCGACAAGACTGCTTCATATTTCCCCTCCTGCACCAACAAGAGCGCCCTCCGCGCTCTGGAGAGAAATTGCGGATGCTCTTCGAGAAGATAAATGATAACGGAGGAATCTATGCCAATTACTTGTCCCATGAAGATCTCTCCTGAAGGATATAGGTGTCTGTACCACCGAGCGATTGCCATACCTCTTTCCCCAATCCTTGCAACGCTTGTACATAATCAGTCGGATGCTTTGTCAGCACCGCTCTTGTATCATCAAGTGGATGAATCACAATCTTCGCCCCTGCTTTCAAGTGCAACCGATCCCTCACCTCCCGAGGAACCACAATTTGGTACTTTTGCGATAGAGTAGCTATTCCCATAAATACTTTACTTATACTATAAGTACTTTACATTATATCAGTTGTAAATAACCTGTCAATTATGTTTGTGGACTTATATGCCCCAATTACTGCGCGACGCGGAAAACTTCTTCGAGGGTCGTCATCCCTGCCATTGCTTTCATGATGCCGTCCTGCAGCATCGTCATCATGCCGGCTTTGACCGCCAAGTCGCGTATCTGATATTCGGAAATGGCGCCTGAAAGGATCACGCGCTCGATATCGGAGCTCATGCGCAGCAGCTCGTATATCCCGATCCTCCCTTTATAGCCGATGCCCTGGCACGCGGGGCACCCTTTCGTCGCCACATATTTCGGCTCCTGCACTCCGAATGTTTGTGCAACGGCAGGAGGAAGAGAGGAGAGCGCTGCCTGCACCCGCTCTGCGTATTCCGGCGGAAGCGGGCCGGGGAGGGCGCATTTCTTGCACACGCGCCTGACCAGTCTCTGCGCCAGCACGTCGCTCAATGCAGGCGCCAAGAGATAGGGTTTTGCCCCCATCGAGAGGAAACGCGGAATCGCGCCGGCCGCATCGTTCGTGTGCAGAGTTGAAAATACCAAGTGACCTGTGAGCGCAGCCTGAAGTGCTATGTCCACCGTCTCTAGGTCCCGCATTTCTCCCACGAGAATTATATCAGGATCCTGGCGGACAATTGAGCGAAGCCCGTTCGCGAACGTGTAGTCATGGGAAGGGTCTACCTGGCTCTGGTTAACCCCTTCCAGTTTGTATTCAATGGGATCTTCAATCGTAATGATCTTGGTGGAAGGATCATTCAGGAGGCGCAAAACGGCATAAAGGGTCGTAGTTTTTCCTGAACCGGTAGGGCCGCAGACCACAATCATGCCGTTGGGGCGCTCAACCTCTTGCCGCAGCGCGGCGCCCACAAAGGGACCGAATCCCAAATCTTCAAACGTCAGGCGGATGGCTTCTCCCCGCAAGAGGCGCATGACAATACTCTCTCCGAACGCGGTGGGAAGCGTGGATACGCGCACGTCAACCCGCTCGCCTTCCAGATTGAGCGTCGCGCGGCCGTCCTGCGGCCGGTTTTCCACGTTGATTTTTAACCCTGACAACAGCTTCAGGCGTGAAATAAGCGCATGGTAGCGCTCACGGTCGATCGTGGCGATGGTATGCAGGATGCCGTCAATGCGGAACCTCACGGCCACACCGCTCTCCTCCGCTTCAATGTGCACATCAGATGCATCTACTGCGATGGATGCGGCCATCAGCAGCACAATAAGGTCAGTGAGTGATACGGAGGCAAACTTATCGGTCAGGTCCATCACATTGGTAATGGACTCTTTAAATTTTTTCAGCGTGTCCTCGGGAATATCCACCCCATGCATGGGCACATAAATTTTTGGAAGCATGCGATAGAGCTCAAACGCGTGGGCAAGGCTCTGTTCGCTCATGAGCGCCACGCTCACCGAAGCCTTGTGCGTATGCCCAAGGTCTGCAATCAGTTCAAGAAAATGTTCATTGTGGGGATCAACCGTGGCGAGCCGTATTTCGTGGTGGGGCGTGTATGCGTAGCACACCGCTTGCGCGGATTTCGCCCGCTCATCAGAGATGAGGCCGAGCGCATCCGGCGCGATGGCAAACCCCCGCAGGTTGACATACGGCAAGCCCATTTCAAGCGCGCGCTCTTGCACGATGCTCTCTTTTTCTTTCACCGCAATCTCTGACAGCCTATCCGTTAATAATTTCGAAGATTGATCCGCGTCAGTCTTTTGATTGGAAAATACAGGGAGGTTCGCTTTAATCATGAGCGCTCAATTGAGAGTGGGAATATAAGACGGAGAGATCACATCCCCTTAGGATGCGCGGCGCTGGAACAGACGCGGCAGCAAGGCAATGACCCGCACCAATTTCGCAAACGGCGGGCTTTCCTTCAATCGGCTATACAGCAGGATCCACACCGCCTGCTGAAACGTTGCAAGGATCGCGCCCACGCACATAATGCTAAGGAAAAATGCGATCACCGCAGCACCCAGGGTTAGGCTTACCGCAAGCGGTACGCCGAGGATAAAACTCAAAAGTGCCAAAGGCCCGAAAATAATAATTATACCTAACACTGCAATGGAGAGCGCGACAATCGCGGCGGCCGTGGTGCCCAGGGTGAGAATGATGACGGTCTCCATCACGACAAGCCAGTGCGCGAGAAATAATTTCCATGCGCTGCGCAGCGCATCCAAGGGGGAGAGCGATTCCGTGAGCGAGGCAACGAGCGCAAGACGATACAAGAGGGAACAAAGGAGCCCTATAGGAACCAAACACGCAAAGCTCACGAGAAGGAATATGGCATACCACACGGAAGACCCGAAAGCGAGATAAAGGAGAAAAGGCGGCAGGCTGAAGATCGCCCATGCGAGGCTCGTGACAAGATGAAAGCCCACCGTGAGCGTGGTCGTGCGCCAAAAAGCGCGCTTACCCGCCGCGATCCCTTCTTCGATGCGGCAATGCTCGCGGCGGCGCTCGCGCTCAATGCCCCAAATAAGCGCTCCTTGCGATACAAGCGCAAACCAAATGAGAAAGCACACCAGCAATAAAAGGAACGCCGACACGATATAAAATCCGGAGGGCAAGCCTAACCAGGGCGTGAACGTGAGCATGGAAAAATCAAATCCCCACTCCCTCACAGAAGACGCCCATACGCCCAAGACGCTCAAGCGGTCAAAATTTCTAAACAACACGTTTATCTCTCCGCCGCTCACTAAGAGCGCACTGAAAAGCCCAAACAGCCACAGGTGTTTGGAATGTATGGTGAGCAACCACGCTCGCCTTAAGAGTGGACGATAGACGGAAGACATAGGATATTAATTCAAAATGCAAAACTCAAAATGCAAAATTGTGGAGTCCCGCTTAAGCGGGACAACACTCCTTCATTTTGATTTTTGATTTTTGGATTTTACATTCGGTACGCTATACCTTCGCCTTCACCACTGCGGGCCGCGGGCCCATGAGCGCGGCAAACGTTTCCCTCTCCAGGGTTTCTTTTTCTAAGAGCAAAGAGGCAACCTCATCCAGCTTATGCCGTGACTTCCGGATCACCGCTTGCGCCGTCGCACTTGCCTGATGAATGAATTTTGACACCTCTTTGTCTATCGCCTCTGCCACTTTTTCAGAATAATCCCGCTGTTCGGTGATCTCGCGCCCCAAAAATATAAGCTCTCCGTGCTCGCCAAACGTCCGGGGCCCCAACGCTTCACTCATGCCATACTCCGTCACCAGCTGCCGTGCAAGCTTGGTCGCACGCTTGAGATCCGAGGTCGCGCCCGTCGTCACCTCGCTGAACACTTCTTTCTCCACCACGAATCCTGCGAGGAGCACCGCCAACTCGTCTAAAAATTCTGAATAAGATTTCAGATGCCGGTCTTCTTCGGGGAGCTTTAGCGTATATCCTCCCGCCTGTCCGCGGGAAATGATCGATACCTTATGCACCGGATCCGAATGGGGAAGCTGGTGCGCCACCACGGCATGGCCCGCCTCATGGTAGGCGGTAATATGCTTTTCCTCGTCAGAAAGGATATGACTCTTGCGCTCGGGCCCGAGCATGACTTTTTCAATCGACTGGAACATCTCTTCCTGTGAAATTTTTTTCTTGTTTCTCCGCGCCGCGAGGATGGCCGCCTCATTGAACATATTGGCAATGTCCGCGCCCGAGAATCCCGGCGTGCGTTCGGCGACTTTTCGCAAATTCACATCTGCCGCGAGCGGCTTGCCTTTTGAATGAATATCAAGGATTTCATGGCGATCGCGGATATCCGGCAATTCAATCATCACTCTCCGGTCAAACCGCCCGGGGCGCAGCAGCGCAAAATCAAGCACGTCGGGGCGATTGGTGGCGGCGACAACCACGATGCCCGCATTCGGCTCAAACCCGTCCATTTCCACGAGAATTTGGTTCAGCGTCTGTTCCCGCTCGTCATGGCTCCCGCCCAGTCCGGCGCCGCGCTGCCTGCCCACCGCATCCAGCTCATCGATAAACACGATGCAGGGCGCGCTCTTCTTGGCGCGGCGGAAAAGGTCCCTCACACGGGAGGCGCCCACCCCCACAAACATCTCCACGAATTCCGACCCTGAAATATGGAAAAAGGGCACGCTTGCTTCTCCTGCGATCGCGCGCGCAAGCAAAGTCTTCCCTACGCCGGGCGGCCCTACGAGGAGCACGCCTTTGGGGATCTTTGCGCCGAGTTCAGTAAATTTCTTCGGTGTCCTCAAAAATTCCACTACCTCCTCAAGCTCCTGCTTCGCTTCTCGCGCGCCCGCGACTTCCTTGAAAGTAACCTGCTGCCGCTTGTCGCCTGCCTGCATTTCCCGCGCGCGGGATTCGCCGAACGACATGGCCCGCTGGTTCGCCCCCTGTACTTGGCGCATCATGATCCAAATAAACAGGGAAATGAGGATGAACGGGAGCAGGAACGGCGCAATCGCGGATATCCAGAATGCGACGCCGCTGCGCTCCTGCACTTCTATAGAGAGCCCTCGCATGAGCGCGGGATCAATGCCGTAATTCTTGAGCAGTTCGCTCATCGATTCCACGGGCTCTTTTTTTGCAGTCACCGTCTCGCCGCTTGCAAGGTCAGCATTCACCGTATCGCCTTCCACGGTGATTTTTTTCACCTCGCCCTGCTCTATCTTCTTCACCAATTCTCCAATGCCCACCGTCTGCCGCTTCTCAAAAGGTGAAGTGAAACTCGAAAGGACCCCTGCGATGATGAGGAACACCACGAGAAGGATGAGGAAATTTCTAATCAACTGGCGCATACCCAGTATATCAATATCCAACGCCAAACGCGGCGAGGATGGTAGTGTCCTCTTGTATGGTTGCGACCTTGGGGTGTTGGTACATAATCTTGTGTGAAGTAAACGTTTGGCGATCGGTGAGGAAAGCCTGCACTAAACCTTGTGTACATTACGTCTTTTAAACCATCTTTATCCCTATTATTGAATTTAGGTTCCTGCTTCCCTCTTGGATGTTGTATTACTGGGCATATCGGGTAAAAATGAATAAAAATACCTATAGATTCACTACGCTCTACTCTATTCAAGATTCTCCATTCTATCTTCTTCATTCTAAGTATACGTCAGCGCTCGAGAGGAGACAACTTAAACAATTCAGCCTTCTTAAGAAGCGAGGGGAATGCCGATTTTTGTTTGGCTTGAGCGTCACCGGCGGTGTGGTCGTCTGCCCGAAAAAATCGCGCGTTCCCGAACACATAAGGAATACGAACCAAAATTACAGAGAAAAGGTAAATAGTTATAACTTAAGCGGCAGGCGCGGCATCGCCGCTCTCCGGCTCTGGCAAGGGCACATCAGGCGCCGCGGCGGGTTGTTCTGCCTGATCCTTGACATCAAGCCGCAGAGAAAGGCCCAAACGATGGGACGCGGGGTCTACATTGGTCACCCGAAATTCATATTCCTGCCCCACGGTTACCACATTCAGCGGATTCGCAACAGGCGTGGAGGAAAGTTCGGAAATGTGGGCGAGCCCATGGATCGAATGGTCAAGTTCCACGAACGCGCCGAAATGATTCACCTTCACGACTTTGCCCTTCACCCGGTCGCCCACGCGGAACCGCTCCGCCACCGTCTTCCACGGATCTTCCTCAAGGCGCTTCAGGGAGAGCGACACTCTCCCGCCTTCAATGCCGATGACCAACGCGCGCACCTGCATGCCCACCGAGACCACGTCTTTCGGATGATCAACTCTGTGCCACGCGAGCTCTGAAATATGGATAAGGCCTTCCACCTTTTCTCCTGCAGCTCCCTCCTGAGCCGGCGCGCCCACGGCGCCCGTTTCTTCCCGCGGCAGGGTAAATTCCACAAAAGCCCCGAAGTCTACCACGCTGGTTACCTTTCCTTCCACGGTCATGCCTCCTTTCAAGCCCTGCAGAGAAGAAATGCGCTCGGTGAGCGCGGCCGCCTTTTCCGACACAATGAGTTTTTCTTCCAATGGTTTCACGTCAATGACCTTCACCTTGAACGATTGCCCCATATACGTGCGGAGCCGTTCCAGGATCTTTTGCTTGTTCCCGCCTTCCACGCGGGGATAGTGTTCAAAGGTAAGCTGCGAGACCGGCAAAAAACCGGTCACCCGCCCCAGCGTCACGATCAATCCTCCTTTATTGGCATCCATCACCCGCACCTCAACCACCTCGCCGCTCTTGCGGAGGTCTTCCAAATGCCCCCATGCTTTGCGGTGCCCCGCGGAACGGAATGAGAGCTCCATCATACCCATCTCATTTTCAAGCTCAAGCACCGTGGCCTGCACCTCATCCCCGACCGTGAGATTGGAAAATTCCCCCGATTCGTCCGCGAGCTCCTTTCCGCGCACGACGCCGGTGGTGAGTCCGTCTATATCAAGGAGCACTTCCCCCTTCGACACGGAAATGACTTTCGCGTTCACGAGCTCATTCACCTTAGGAATAACGGCAGCGTCCCCTGTGGACAGGAGCGTCTCCATGATGGACGGTTTTTCTCCCGGCTTTGTTTCGCTTTTTCTCAATTTTGCCATATTCAATTCTTTCTGCGTATTAACCTCCTGTGACTCATTACACAGGCAGGTTTGGGGAGCGAGCGTACCACTAAAATAAGTGATTTTCTCGCTTCCTCAATGTATATAATGCCAACGCAGTATACCGTTAAACAGCTCATAAATCAACTGGCAAAACAAGAGCTCTTATGGTAAAATATGTGTAAGAGTTTGTTCGGGGCACCATCGGTGCGTATTCCCCTTCTTCATGTAAGGGCGCTTAAAAAAATAATCTTACCAACATAATCCTCATTTAACCACTGTAGTATGGCTATATACTATAATTGCAGCTTAAAGCGATGAATATGTTATTTTTTTACAGCGCCTAAGGCCGCCTTATACACACGCTCACAAGAAATATTTTTCACAATTCTCCCTAAAATCATTTATGCCCAGTAATACAACATCCAAGAGGGAAGCAGGAACCTAAATTTATCAAGAGGGATAAGGATGGTTAAAAAAAAAGTAATGTAAAAAAAGTTTAGCGTAGGCTTCCCTCACCGATCGCCAAACGCTTATTGTAAACCTCATTATGAATCATTCCACCATGGTCGTATTCGTCTATTATAATTATCCAATGCCAGCCGCGTTTGGCGTTGGATGTTGATATACTGGGTATGCATATTTCTTGGCTCGGCATTTCGGCAATCCGCATCACGACCCGCCCCGCGAACGAAGACATCGTCGTGCTATGCGACCCCTATGATCCCCGTGAAGCGCAGGTAAAGCGGGGAAAGCTGGTTGCGGATATTGTGACCGTGTCCGTGCAGGAACACCCGCTCCACAGCGCCACGCAGGAAATCCGGGGACGCCTTGAGAAGCCGCCCTTTATCATTAACACGCCCGGCGAGTGCGAAGTGAATGGCGTGGTCATCTATGGCGTGCCCGCCGTCAATACGGTGTCCCTACCGCACAAAAAGGTCACGCTCTATATGATAGAAACGGAAGGGCTCTCCCTGCTGCATCTGGGGTATCTGGGACAAAAAACGCTTACCGATACCCAGCTAGAACGCTTTGAACACGTCGACGTGCTTTTCGTGCCTGTGGGAGACCCTGCCTCGCTTAGCGTGCATGAAGCAGTAGCAATCGTGAACCAAATAGAACCTCGGATCGTGATCCCTGTTGCTTACCAAGCCGCGCATATAAAAGCTAAACTCCTCGGCGCGGAAAAATTCATCAAAGAATTGGGATTAGAGGCTGATGAGCCTGTGATAAAAATAAAACTCACTAAAAAAGATCTCCCCGCCGAAGAGACAAAGCTCATGCTCCTCATGCCGGAATAAATTAGCGGAAAACCTTTCTCTATCACTATACAAAACTTCCTTTATGGCCCGCTCCTCACACCACACCGCCGCCCATCCGCACCCTCCGCATCCTCGCCATGCGCCGCCTCCGCATGAAAAAAAGAAATCAATGGTAGCGCTCACGGTAACGGTATGTATGATTTTCATCGTGGCAGGCTGGATCGCGCTGCTGCAGAGAACTTTGGAAAAGGGCAACGCCTCCACGAATGAGGAAGCGCAGCGCACCTCGCCCGTCCGCGCACAAATCATCCAAACGATTACACAGCTCCAGCAGGATTTGCGCGCGCTCCCCTCGCCTTCGGAGATCATAAAAAACATAACCGCGCCGCAGCCCGCCTACCTCACCACACTCGCGCAACGCATCGCCGCCACTGCCACCGCCACCACCACTCCCACCTCCACCCCTCCCTTAACTCCCATACCTACGACTACAAATAATATATCACCATAAATAGAGCACGCGAGGGATATGCCGATTTTTAAGGCGGAAAGGCGCATCAAGCTGCCAGATCGCGACGCCGAAAAAATCGCGCATTCCCGAGCGTTTGAAAATCATAAATAACATTATATAACACAAGAAAACCTAATATCCTCACATCCACCCGCTACAACATTTGATTCAATTATGAAACACACCCCCCCTCCCCCTCCTTCCGTCGGCATGGTGCATCCGCGCCCGATCGTGGAAGAAATGCAGACCTCCTACCTAGATTACGCCATGTCCGTGATCGTTTCGCGAGCGCTGCCGGACGTGCGCGACGGACTGAAACCGGTACACCGCAAAATCCTTTACGCGATGTGGGACATGGGGTTGACGGCAGGGGCGAAATTCAGGAAATCGGCCACGGTTGTCGGCGAAGTGCTGGGCAAATACCATCCGCACGGCGATATCGCCGTCTATGACGCGCTCGTGCGCATGGCGCAGGATTTTGCCATGCGCTATCCGCTCATCCGCGGCCAGGGGAACTTCGGCTCCATGGACGGAGACACCGCCGCCGCGATGCGATACACGGAGGTAAAGCTTGCGCCCATTGCGGAAGAGCTGCTCTTTGACCTTGAAAAGGATACGGTGAATTTCACCCCCAACTACGACGGCACCCAGAAAGAGCCTGCGGTGCTTCCGGGGAAACTCCCCAACCTGCTTTTGAATGGCACCGTGGGGATCGCCGTGGGCATGGCCACTAATATTCCTCCCCATAACCTCAAAGAGCTGGTGCAGGCAATCGTCCATCTTATCGACCACCCCCAGGCGAGCGTCGCAGACCTCATGGAATTCATCCACGGGCCCGACTTCCCGACCGGCGGCATCATCTACAACCGCAAAGCGATTACCGAAGCCTACGCAACGGGAAAAAGCGCCATCGTGATGCGGGGCAAAGCGGAAATCGTGGAAGGGGAATCGGGAGATTTTCACATTGTGATCACTGAAGTGCCATATCAGGTGAACAAGGCGCAGCTGATAGAAAACATCGCCAACTTGGTGAAAGAGAAAAAAATGGAAGGGATCAGGGACCTGCGAGACGAATCAAACCGTGAAGGAGTCCGCGTGGTCATCGAGCTCAAGAAAGACGCGTTCCCGAAAAAGGTGCTCAACCAGCTCTATGACTCCACCCAGCTCCAAGACACCTTCCATGTGAACCTGCTTGCGCTTGAAGACGGGCTCCAGCCCAAAGTGATGACCTTAAAAGGAATTCTCGAAGAGCACATCAAGCACCGCCAGGAAGTGATCAAACGCCGCGGCACCTTCGAATTGCTCAAGGCGAAAGAGCGCGCCCACATCCTTGAGGGCCTGATCCTCGCGACCGCCAAGATTGACGCGATCATCAAGACTATCAAGCAGTCAAAAGACCGCTCGGAAGCGAAGCAGAACCTTATTAAAAAATTCCGCCTTTCGGAGCGGCAGGCGGAGGCCATCCTCGAGATGAAACTGTCGCAGCTTGCCAACCTTGAGCGCCTGCGGATTGAAACGGAACTCAAAGAGAAGAAAAAACTGATTACCGAGCTTACCGATTTGCTCGCGCATGCCAAAAAAATGCTGCAGGTGGTCAAACAAGAACTCATGCAGGTCGCGGAAAAATATGGGGACGATCGCAGGACGCAGGTCGTCGCGCGCCCCGTAGACACCTTCACCACGGAAGACCTGATTCCCGACGAGCCGACGGTCATCGTCGTGACGAAGGACGGCTACCTCAAACGCCTCCCCCCCGAATCCTTCCGCACCCAAGGCAGGGGCGGCAAGGGAGTCATCGGGCTCGTCACGAAAGAGGAGGATGCGGTGGAGCACCTCTTCGCCACCAATACGCACGCCAACATCCTCTTCTTCACCTCGCGCGGCAGGGTGTTCCAATTGAAAGCCTACGACGTGCCGCAAACCTCGCGTACCGCCAAAGGGCAGGCAGTGCAGAATTTCCTGGAGCTCGCGCCGGGAGAGCGGGTCACGAGCGTGCTGCCCGTCACGAACCTCAAGGGCCACTCCTTCCTCGTGATGGCGGCGAAGAGCGGCACAATCAAGAAAACAAAGCTGCAGGATTTCGAAAGCGTGCGCCGCTCCGGCCTCATTGCGATAAAACTGAAAGCAGGCGACCAGCTGGAGTGGGTGAAGCCTTCCGCAGGCAAAGACGAGCTCATCCTCGCCACGCGCGGGGGCCAGACCATCCGTTTCCCGGAGTCGCAGGTCCGCCCCATGGGGAGGAACGCGTCAGGGGTCCGCGGTATCAGGCTCAAGGGGAAAGACGAGATCGTGGGTATGGACGTGATCACGAAAGAAACCGCGGCACATGGCAGCTTCCTCGCCATCTTGAGCAACGGCTTCGGGAAGCTCACCCCCTTGAAGGATTACCGCGCCCAGCGCAGGGGAGGCTCCGGGGTCAAGACCGCAAAGGTGAACGCCAAAACTGGCGAGATCGTCGCGGGATTCATCTATGACCCGAAAAATGCGTCTGAAGACGCGGCGAATGACGTCATCATGATCTCGCAAAAAGGGCAGGTGATCAGGCTCCCGCTAAAATCAGTGCCCTCCCTCGGGCGTGCCACGCAAGGGGTTAGGCTCATGCGCTTCCGCGATACCGATGACAAAGTTGCGACGGTGACGTTTGTGTAAACTATCACTCTTGCCAAAATACACAAAATCCCTTACTCTACTAACACTTGTTTAGGATTTAGGAATTAGAACTTAGTATTTCTCAATATATGGGACTGCCTTCAAAACGACGCACCAAGCAATCCAAGCGCGACCGCGCCTCTCATTTCGCACTCACGCCAAAACAGCTCATCGAATGCCCCAAATGCAAACACCCGACGCTCCCGCACCGCGCATGCGCATTTTGCGGGACGTATAGGGGGCGACAGGTCACGAAAGCGCAAGACGTGAAAAAATAACACAGATGTCATCCCCGACCAGAACCTGCCCCGTACCGAGATACGGGGTCGGGGATCCAGACAAAACAAAAAATCAGGAATCAATTGCTTTATTGGTTTTAATTCTGGATTCCCGCAGGAGTTTACCCCGTAGCGGCATACGGGGCGGGAATGACAAAACGATTTTGAAATTGAAAATTTATGTCAAATAGGCATCTCGCCCGCACCATCGCGCTGCAGTCGCTCTACCAGTGGGATTTCAACCACCAGCGTGAAGATATGCACACGATTGTAGCGCAGAATCTCAAGGATTTCGCGCCGAGTTTCGATGACGACGGGTTCACCGTCACCTTGGTAAACGGCATCCTCTCCCGCCGCGGGGAAATCGATCCGCTCATCACGCAGTATGCGCCCGAATGGCCGCTCGACCAGATCCCGCCCATTGACCGCAATATCCTGCGCATCGGCATTTACGAATTGAGGACCAGCGAGGTGCCTCCCAAGGTGGCCATCAACGAATCCATCGAGCTTGCCAAAACGTTCGGCGGGGAATCATCCAGCAAATTCGTGAACGGCGTGCTCGGGAATATTTACAAAGACATGGAAACGCGCGGCGAGCGCGTCTCGACGCCCTCGATACGGGAAACGCAAGCGCCCGAATCCTCGGCCTCCGCCTCTCCCGCGCAAGAAGTGTCTGCCGGCGGTGTGGTGTTCCGCAAGGATGTACACGGCGCCTGCCAATTCGCGCTCATCCAGGATGCGATCTACCGATGGACGTTTCCCAAGGGCCACGTGGAAGCAGGCGAGTCGCTCGAGCAAACCGCGTGTGCCGAGGTGGGCGAGGAAATCGGCATCAAGAAGGTGCGCGTGGTCTGCCCTTTGGGAAAAATCCACATCACCGTGAACACGCCCGGCAAACCGCCCGTACCCAAAGTGGTCCATTACTTCCTCATGGAAGCGCTGGAAGACACGCTTCATATAGTCCCTGACAATGAGATCAAGGGAGGCGACTGGGTCCCGCAAAACGAGGTGCTGCTACTCTTGGGATACGAGAACGCGAAAGAAATCTTCAGGCACGCGCTGAAACAACTCAATCCTGAACAGTCCATCTCCAAAACCAAAATAAATTCATAACACGCTTTTTATTCCGTTAACCACCTGATAAATCCCAATATCAAAATCCAAATATCAAATAAAATCCAAAATCCCAATAATCTCGCGAATTGGGATTTGGGATTTTATTGGTCATTGGAAATTGGAACTTGGGATTTTCAATCCCCTTATGTCCTCTAAACCCGCCTCCGATCTCGAAAAGACCATTAACATCACGTTCCTCAACAAAGACCTCCTCACCTCGGCGCTTACCCACCGCTCGTACCTGAATGAGCACCCGGAATTCCCCCTTCCGCACAACGAGCGGATGGAATTTTTAGGGGATGCCGTGCTCGAATTGGTGGTCACCGAGTACCTCTATCTCCACTATCCAAACCCGGAGGGCGAGCTTACCAACTGGCGCGCCTCGCTCGTCAACGCCAATATGCTCTCGGAGCTCGCGAAGGAAATAGACCTTGACGCGCACCTCATGCTCTCGCGCGGGGAAGCCAAGGAAACGAATACGAAAGCGCGGCAGTACATCCTAGCCAACGCCTACGAAGCGCTCATCGGCGCGATCTACCTCGATCAAGGATGGGAGCCCGCCAAACAGTTCATTGAAGAGCAGGTGCTCGTCAAACTCCCCTATATCCTTGAACACCAGCTTTACCTTGACCCTAAATCCCGTTTCCAGGAAGTGGCACAGGAAGTGGCGGGCGTCACTCCCACCTACCGCGTCCTCGAAGAATCAGGGCCGGACCATGCGCGCCATTTCACGATCGGCGTCTACCTCAACGACGAGCACATCGCCTCGGGTGAAGGCATGTCAAAACAGGAAGCACAAATGGCGGCCGCAGAAAAAGGGCTGGAAGCCAAAGGATGGAAATAGTAAAGAAGCCAGCGTATGCCTTTGTGCCACGCCATAATATGAAATTTTCGATAAAAAACAGCAATGACAAAATGCGCACAGGCAGTGTCAGCATCCTGTGGATTCTCCTAGGCATCGGCATAATAGCAGTGATCGCATTGGCTCTCATAAAAACAAGGAAGGATGCTGAGTCCCCGCCGCAACCAAATATTACTTCTGAAGCTGCTCAAACTGAAACCGAAAAAACATATTATCAGGGAGGCCTCGATCAGAGCGTTAAAGACGAGATACTCAAAGAAGAGTTCCCCTATTTCGGGAACCTTGATGCTCCTGTGGCGTTGACAATATTTTCCCAAGGCGGGCAGACAAGCACAGATCTATTTGGCCCGGAAAGACCTTGGTCATTTATTGAACAGCGCTATATAAAACCTGGCATTTTCACGGTAGTGTACCGGCCGATCCGAATTGATCCTCCCTATAATTGGCCTACAGAAAATCAAATAGGGCTGCTGTGCGCGTATGAACAAAATAAATTCTGGAACTATCTTGATAGCATAGAGTTAAAGGTAAATAAAGCTGCTGAAATTGCGCAGAATATCGGGCTCGATATGGCCTCTTTCAATACATGTCAAACCAGTGGGAAAAAAGAGACCCTCATCAGGCGTTCTCTTGCATTGGCTGAATCTCAAATCCAACCAGTAGGCGCGCCCACCTTCACCGTGAACGGCCAGCAGATGGATCTTGGCACCGTGGGTGAGAGGCGAAAAGAAGAACAATTTGAGGAACTCTTTAGACAACTGGAAACCATGTTGGCCCAGAATGACGGCGTTAAATGGAATGTTTTTAGCGATAATGACTTTTCAGTACACTATCCGGTTGATTGGGAAATTGTGTGGAGCACTGAAAACTACGTAGCCTTTGACCGCAAAGACAGGCGAGGAACATATCCGATTATTCAACCTATCTATAGACGCCACGATGTGGAGGCGGTGAGCGTAAAGACAATGGCATTCAACGAAGACCAGACATACCAGGATTGGCTGACAAAAAAAATCGAGTTCGGTGAATTTGTCAAAAAGCTAAATACAATAAAACTCGGCAACTATGTTTGGGACCTCTACGAAGCCCGCAGTCCCGAGGGGGAAGTTATGAGTTATGTGACAAAAGCGGAAAATAAAGCATTTATAATCTCCATTGGGAAAGAAAGCAATAATACTGAATTTTTGAATCAGATGATTGAAAGCTTTGGAGCAATGTAATGATCTGGACATAGGGCGGAGCGAAACCACAAACTACCGTACCCGCCTCAGAGGCGGGTTTTAATTATATATCGATATAGCGCACCTGTCCCATCGAATGACGGGATTAACGCGCGCAATTTCACTGTCGATATTTATCTCAACGACGAACATGTCGCTTCAGGCGAAGGCATGTCAAAACAGGAAGCCCAAATGGCGGCAGCCGAGAAAGGTTTGGAAGCGAAGGGATGGAAATAAATTCTGCATTAGAGAAGTACTCTTTTCTATATTCTCATACTCTTCAATGAAAAATCCGCTTTTCGGAGATGATCTAAAGCGGATTTTTTATCTTGGCGTCAAATTGTACGAGACGATTTGAATGGAGAGCACCAAGATCAAAATCGATATGTGTGTGGTGCTATACCACCACCACACACTACTTGTCAGGAATAGACCTAATAGATGCACATGTCGAGCAGATTTCATTCCTAACAAGCAGGGGATTGTGATTTTTTTCTCTTTTAAGTCTTTCCCGCAATCCCGCCAATCGCCCAGCAGGTTGCGGAATGACGTCAATACTGGTGCCACCAAAATTAACGGGTGGCAGTAGCCGGCGATTTCACCGACTATCATCAGAGTTTGCAGGCCCCTGAAGATAGGCGATATCGTCGCCAAGTAACTTTTATTTTTCTGCGTATACAACCACGCAAAAAAAATAAAAGCAATACTTTCTGGTTTTGGGATGGCTACTACTCCCAAAACCCAGAGGGGTAGCCATGAAAATTTCGGGAATCTTTCCCGATACTCATGGCTGTGACCGGATTCTAGAAATAATAAAAATCCGATCCACAGGGCCGCTACCCCAACGGCCTCTCTAATATCCGCACCTACGGCCGCAAGCAGCAGCCATAAATCAACGAGAGAATAGATGCGGATTTGGCCAACGTAGTTGGCCATTTTTTTGATGTTCATTTATTTTCTCCTTTTCAAATTTTCACGCTAGAATACCATAGAGGACTAATTATGACAAGATTATTTAACATAAGAAAATAAAAAAAATGGCTATTTTTAGCCACCAATATCAATTAAAATAATTTTATGTCGGTGATACTTGACACTTTTTAACATTGACGTTATGATATCTTTATGGATAATATAGTCCTGGAACAATTAATAAATTTGGGATTACAAAAGAATGAGGCAATTGTGTATATTGCTTTACTTGAGCTTGGAAAAGGTACGGTAAGTGAAATAAGTAAAACCGCGCATTTGAATCGAACGACTGGCTATGACATCTTAGAAAGAATTTGCGTCTATGGCATTGCCAATAGATCAACGATTGGGAAAAAACGCATCTATATCGCCGAACCGCCATCCCGACTGAAAAGTCTTATGGCCGCCAGAAAGTTCAAAGCGGATAAAGATTTGGGAAAAGTTGATGACATTTTACCAGACCTGCAATCGCTGTATAAAACTGATCTAAAACCAAGCATAAAATTCTTTGAAGGATTTGATGGAATTAATAATATTTACCGTCATTCCCTTGAAGCAAAAGAAACGATCTATTCGATTTTAGATCTCGAACAATATTTACCTGAACTGGATAGCTTTGGCAAAGAACATATTAAAGACAGAACACGACTTAAAGTCAGAGAAAAAGTATTAGCCAGAAAAAGTGAGAAGGCTATTGATTTTTATAAATCAACTTACAAGGATAATAAAGCTAGACAAAACATTACTGAATACCGCTGGCTTGAGCACAAATTTCCTTTTTCGCCTGCCGCGGAAGTTATGACCTATGACGATAAGGTCATCGGCGTGTTATTTAAGCCAGGAGAAAAATCTGCGTTTGAAATTCAGAGCCGATCATTTGCCAATTCCCTCAAAGTGTTATTTGAAACTGTTTGGGAACAATCAAAACCGGTATAAAGGTCGTATAGATGGAATAAAAAAACACCCCTTAATAAGGGTGTCTTATTATTTGCGTTAATCTGCGTTGATATTCAGCATCTGAACGGTTGTAACGTCTGGCACACCTCGCAACGATGTGCGTCCCATTGTTCCCCCGTCTTGGCGGGGGGCGACCTGCATCTCACCATAATCCCCAAAGGGATAATGGCGGAAATGGGTGACTTAGATGCCATGTAACCCGAAGGCGACATGATCATCAAAATCCTTAGAAAGGAGGTGATCCACCGACAGCTTCCGCTACCGGTGCCTTGTTACGACTTCGCCCCTGTCACCGACCCTACCTTGATTCCTCCGAAAGGAAGAGCTTCGGGTATTGCCGGCTCCCTTGGCGTGACGGGCGGTGTGTACAAAACCCGAGAACGTATTCACCGCGGCGAGGCTGATCCGCGGTTACTAGCGATTCCTGCTTCATGAGGGCGGGTTGCAGCCCTCAATCTGAACTGGGGGGTGTTTTGATGGGATTTGCTCCGCGTTACCGCTTGGCGTCCCTTTGTAGCACCCCATTGTAGCACGTGTGTCGCCCAGGACGTAAGGGCCATGCTGACTTGACGTCATCCCCACCTTCCTCCTCGTTAGCCGAGGCAGTTCGGTCTGACATAAAAGTAACAGACCGTGGGGGTTGCGCTCGTTACCCGACTTAACGGTACATCTCACGACACGAGCTGACGACCATATTGCTTCTCATATTACTATGAGTACGGACTATACCTTCCTCCCCTTCCAGGGAGGCCAACCGTCTGAATACTCGCGAGTTCAATTAAATAGTTGAGTATTCTCACCCCGACCCTTTATCTCGGGGATCAGTCTCTACGGGGCAAGTTTTACAGAGAAATGTATCAATTTCTGCTTGATACGATCCCTATAACGTTTCCTTAAATAGAGGACATATGTCCTTGCCGATGTATAACGATACAAGCTTGCATTAGTTTCACCGATCATTGATCGATCTCTTGCCGCATCAATTCTGCTTGAATACGCAATCCTTATACCAGATCGATGTTTGGTATCCACGCACCCATCACCATCAATCTTTCCTGCGAGATAGGCAGTGAGGTGTTGGTGCGGAATGGGTAACGTTCCAGTTTTTAAAGACATAAACATTCGCGTGAGAGGTCTACTATTTACGTAAACCTGGTACGCAGTCTGCTTACGTTTCGCTCCTCGCTCCACTTGATACACACGTTTCTTAATAGGATGGCTTGGAGCCACTCTACAAAAAAATGTGATGAATCTATTTATGAGCGCGGGATTAACTGAAGTGAGACCAATGGAACTTGAACGCCAGTAACCATCAGCTAACCAAAGACCTAATATATAAAAGTCTTCGGCAGTAGTAAAGAAAAACTTGCTTCCCACGGTATTACCCATATATTCATTATATCATGGGCTTCACCGTTTTGGGTTGGTGATTGTTTCCCGACATTACTATCGGGACGGCCATCGTATAAATAGCCATGCAGCACCTGTGGTGCACCCTCGAAGGTCACACGTTTCCGTGCGCTTGCAGCACCATGTCAAGCCCTGGTAAGGTTCCTCGCTTACCGTCGAATTAAACCACATGCTCCACCGCTTGTGCGGGTTCCCGTCAATTCCTTTGAGTTTTAGTCTTGCGACCGTACTCCCCAGGCGGGGTACTTAATGCGTTAGCTTACGTGCAACGACACTGGAAGGGTCGACACTTCCAATGTCCAGTACCCATCGTTTACAGCGTGGAATACTGGGGTATCTAATCCCATTCTCTCCCCACGCTTTCGTCCATGAGCGTCAGGACCGTTCTAGGGAACTGCTTTCGCCTTTGGCGTTCTCGCCGATATAAACGGATTTTACTCCTACACCGGCGATTCCATTCCCCTCTCCCGGCCTCAAGTTCGACCGTATCCCACGCAGTCCCGAAGTTGAGCTTCGGGATTTGACACGGGACGCGTCGAACCGCCTGCGGACGCTTTACGCCCAATGAATCCGGGTAACGCTTGGGCCACTCGTATTACCGCGGCTGCTGGCACGAGTTTAGCAGGCCCTTATTCTGCAGGTACTCTCAATCCCGACAAGTCGGGACTTGCTCCCTGCTAAAAGCAGTTTACACCCCGAAGGGCTTCATCCTGCACGCGGCGTCGCTCCCTCAGGCTTTCGCCCATTGGGGAAGATTCTCGACTGCAGCCTCCCGTAGGAGTCTGGGCAGTGTCTCAGTCCCAGTGAGGCCGTCCGTGCTCTCACACCGGCTACCCGTCATAGCCTTGGTAGGCCATTACCCTACCAACTAGCTGATGGGCCCTAGGCCCCTCCCCATCCGATCCCGTAAAACGGGACCTTTCCTCATAACTGGATGATAGAAATCAAAACGAACACAAATTTTCAAATGTATTGACTTCCATTACCCAACTATGAGGTCATTGGGAATTAGCAAATCTTTCGATCTGTTATGCCCAAGAAGGGGGTAGGTTACCAAGGTGTTACTCACCCGTTCGCCACTGTCCGACCACCTTTCCCATATTGCTATGAAATTAATTGTCGGACCGTTCGACTTGCATGCCTTAAACACGCCGCCAGCGTTCACCCTGAGCTAGGATCAAACTCTCAAAAAGAAAGTTTTATCTATCGATTGCGCTCCGCAAAAAGATTTGCGAAACGCATCGCGCTAGGTTTGAACTCTCAAAATTATTGACGTTACAACCGTTGAAATGCTGAAATAAATTACCTTACTTTTTTTGGCGTCATTCTCTCAATTGTCAATGAGCGTTCCTTTTTTCATATCCGGCGCAGTGCAGTGAAAGAAAAACAGTCATATCTGGGCAGCCAAATATCACTGTTCTTCTCGCGATACGATCGAAAAGATTGGTGCCCTACATAGTATGTTTTCCTTTCATGCTCAGGCGGTTTCTCTCCTTCGCTCCACCGCATCCTCTCTCTATCCTGCAGTTTCCGAAGAGACGTACCTGATCTTAATACTTTTGCGCCTTATTACTGTACCTTATTATTCTCACCCTTGTCAAGGAGTGGGGCGGAAGAGGCCACGGACGACAAGGATTTGCGCATTTGCACGTACACGGCCAAAAATCCCGCCGCGCCCATCACCATGGTGAACAATGACAGCCAGGTAAAAAGAGCGGACAGGGGGATCACAGAGCCCAGATGGGAGAGCAGGAGGATAATGGGAAGCCCTATCGCATTCATGACGGTAAGCAAACTGCCAAACACTTTTCCCCGATTCTCATCATGCGTCTCGCGCTGGATAAAAGTCTGCGTGGATATGACGACCAGCACATTGCCCACGCCGGCAATACACGCGCCAAAAAACGCGGACCAATGCTGCAGCGAAACCAGAGGCAGGGAGGGAAGGATGCGGGAGAGCATAGCAGCGAAGGGCACGAAGAGGAACAGCGCGCACGCCTCGCAGAAAATACCCGCGTGCATGAGCCGGGGAGGGGAGATACGGCGCTTCACGCGATTCGCAATGAGGACTCCCACCACCGTGCCTGCGGCGAGAGGCGATACCAAATACAAACTCAAAGAGAGTGGCGTGAGCGCAAGCACCTGGAACGCAAGCGCAGGGAGGAGCGCCACAATACCCCGTTCAATGCCGAACAGCAGTGACGCTTCCAAAATGAGGATCGGAAGGAGACGGTGCGTGCGTATGAATTCAATACCGCTGAAGAGCTGCACCCATATGCTGCGAGTGCTCACTTTGAAAACGCCGTTATGGTCGATAAGGTGCTGGTTGAGCGGAGGCAGCCTTATCGTGGAGATGCCCGCGCCCAAATAGAGCGCGCCGACGACCGCGACCGTGAGGCCTGCCCCGCCCCAATGGAGCAAGGGGCCGGCAATGCTGTACCCTATAAGGAACGAAAAATAGTAGGTGAACGCAAAGAGAGAATTCGCCTCGACCAGGTGTTCGCCGGGCACGAGCGAGGGAAGGGCTGCCGACTCGGTGGGGATAAAAAACTCCGATAACGTGGTAAGCAGGAACACGACGAGCAAAATAACGCCGGAATAATCGAGGAACGGCAGCAACAGGAGGCTTAAAAGGACGCGGTTAAAATGAATCAATGAGAGAATTTTCCGACGATCATAACGGTCGGCGATCACCCCCCCGACCGTGGAGAACAATATGGGAGGAAGAGAGATCACGGCAATGAGCACGCCCACAAAAAAACTCGATCCCGTAACCGAGAACGTGCGCAGCACCAGCGCAAAGTGAAGTATATTGGTGGCAACCTGCCCTAATCCTTGGGAAACCCAGAGACGCTTAAATCCCCTATTCTGAAGAAGGGCGGGAAGTTCGGCAAACGTGGCGGAGAGGAGGGACACAAACGAAAATGCAAAATGCAAAACTCAAAATTATGGAGTCCCGCGAAGCGGGGCGGAATACTTTCATTTTGATTTTTGATTTTTGACTTTTACATTCCTCATATGTTTCTCCCTCCACTTCTTCACTGCCGCATGGTCGCCGGAGAGAAGCACTTTCGGCACGCGGTAATTCTTTCCCTTGTAGACGAGCACCTCGGGTCTCGTATAATGCGGGTACTCAAACGATTCTTTTTGTTCCGTATTATGAATCAAATGGCGGGAGAATGACTCTTCCCCGAGAGACTCGAGGGTTATCGCTCCCGGTAAAAGCCGGGTGACCGCGGAAATGACCGTGAGGGCGGGTATTTCCCCGTCAGTGAGGACGTACGGCCCGATGGAAATTTCCTCCGCCTTGAGGATTGCCCTTACCCGCTCGTCAATGCCTTCATAACGGCCACATACCATCACAAGCTGGTCGTATTTTTTAGAAAGGTGAAACGCCATCCGCTGATTAAACGGTTTTCCTTTTGCGGAAAATAAAATAATTTTTACTCTTTTGCGCGCGGTGCGCTGCGGTATTTTTCCCACTACCTTCACCAGAGGCCCGGCCTGCAATACCATGCCCGCGCCGCCGCCGTAGGGCTTATCGTCCACCTGCTGGTGTTTCCCTATGCCGTACGCGCGCAGGTTGTGGGCATGCACGGCAATAATGCGGTCACGCTGCGCGCGCCCCACAATGGACACCGCGCAGTAGGAAGTGATTATTTCGGGGAAGAGCGTAATAACGTCAAAATGCATCATATCGAAAATTCGAAACTCTAAATCCCAAACTCTAAACAAACACTAAATTCAAAATTCGAATGTTCAAAACGTTTGTGATTTTGGTCATTTGGGTTTTGAATTTGTTTAGGATTTCGTGCTTAGGATTTAGAAATTACCAAATCATTATAGCACAAACCCCCAGATGTTACTCTGAGGATTGTGGTTGAACTCGAAAATTGAATCTAGATCTTGAGGTCATCGAGCGCGCTCGTGTCAACTTCCTCTTGCAGAGGAGCTGAACTGCCGCGATTATCGCGATCCATCGGACGCGGACGGCGCGAACCTTCCGGTTCGTAAATCTTAAGGTTCACGCGGGCGTTATTGCGTGCGCCCACGATCCTTAAGAGCGTGCGCAGAGCACGGGCGTTCTGGCCGTTGCGGCCAATCACATACCCCATGTCCTCGGGGTTGATCTTGAGAGTAAGCAATACCCCCATCTCATCAACCGTGCGCTCTACGGTCACGTCATCTGGATGATCTACAATCGCGCGCGCAACGTATTCTATAAACTCCTGATCTTTCACTGTTGCCATATCATCATTCTTTCAGTGCCATCGCGTGTTTACTTCACGCGATGTCTAACCACTCGTATCGACCTTTCTACTCCCTCATAGGGAATTATCTGCTGTTATCAATGAGCTACGAAGCAGGGGCTTTCGCTTCTTTCGCGGCTTCTTTTGCCCCGCGCTTCATGCGGCTCACGCTCACCTTGGGACCCGGCACTATCTTCTGGTCAACAAACATATTATGCAGCGTCGCGGATGCCTGAGCGCCTTTGGAAATCCAATACGCGATGCGATCCTTCTTCAGGTCTATCAGCTTCGGGGTGGAGAGGGGATTATAAAACCCCACGATCTCAAGCGCAGTCCCCCACAGGTCTTTCCGCTTGTCGGACACGATAATGCGGTAAGAAGGGAATTTCGTTTTACCTACCCGAGAAAGTCGTATCATTACCATAGTGATATGCAATATAAATAACAGTATCGAGAATAGCAGATAATAGGAATCCTGGCAAGACAACGTTATAGCTCACAATAACTGTTACCAAGAGAATAGCGGATAGATCAGAATTGGGTTACCGTAGCCGTCTATGACTATGGCAACCAAGAATGAAATCTTCTCCCGCTATCTGGGGGAATACCTCAAA
>JBAZQN010000005.1 GCA_041645165.1 Patescibacteria group bacterium
GGGACATTAATTTCACGATCGTATCTTTAATGTCCCTTCTCCATTATGGCATCATATTTGATGGTTTCAAATTTTATGGTTACATATTGTCTTTGCATACATAATTTTTAGGCCCCGCCTTCCAAAGTTTGTCTTCAATGAACGATAATATGCTTCATATTTTTATTGCGACCGCAGAATTTTGATGACAGTTTATATGGTGAAGATAATTTCAAAATAGAAAATTCCTCTTGGCGGAGGAATTGCATATCATGATGCGCGTTGGCATCACGCGTTTGTCGGATCGAAGACGGGGATCGTCTTAATGTCGTGGAGATCTTGATCGGTAAAAATGTTCTTTTCCGCAAGTTTATGATCCGTGGAATCGATCCTTTTCTCAAGGCCATGGTCGCGGGCGATGGAACTGCCGGAGTATTGTGCGATGCTCTTATCAATAGAGTCTCTCGTTGTTTGTGATTCTTTCTTTATCTCTACTTTCAGATCGTCTGTTATCTCTTTTTTAAGCTCTTTCAGGTCATCTTTCGTCGCCATCGCTGGGGCAATGTTATCTTCCCAAATGGACCCGAAGTTTTTCGTGAACAGCGTATTAATATTGTCTAAATCATCTTTCGTAAGAGTAGCCATAGGTGGTCAACCTTAAATACTGAAAGCAGTATATCACATGATTTTATCACGTCAAATCGAATAGAATATAAACATTGTGTTCATGCCATGAAAATTCTTAACACCTGAAGCTATTGCTCCTCTTTTTTAAGGATATGATGTTTTTGGAGGTAGGTGAGTATTGGTTTACTGCATTCGCTACATAAAATAATGCGTTGCCATCCGATATAGAAGTCCAGATTCCATTCCCTTTCTTTAAATTGTTTTTGGCATTTATCGCAATAAGTCTTTGTCATATGTGATAGGTAAGTTGATAAGGGTATGGACGCCTAAGTTCCTTTGTGTCATGGCATATGCCGTCTAAGGTCTCTTCCGCCACCCTGCACCCTAACGATTATATCAATCTTTTGGCACAGAAGAAAATAATTTTAGCTTTCCATCCTTTCCGGACGGTTTGAAGTAATACTTACCTTTACGATACGTGAGGCGGCCTTTCTTGGTGTCTTCCTGGATCCATTTCTGTTCCTGTTTAGAGCGGTACTCTGAACGCTTGACGTAACAATATCCTACCATTTTAGTGTGTGTACCGAAATGTTCGAAATGAAGTTCGGCGAGACGATTATTGATGATGGCAAAACACCAGCCCATAGTTAGTGAGAGATTTTTTTGTGAATCTTCCCCCTTTGGTTATGCCAGCGTTCAGTATCGAGAACATCCTTCACAAAACCCGAAAGTAAATCATTAGTCAAATGCGCACGACAGACAACGCATTCCCACTCAAAGTCGGAACATTTTTTACCGAATTCGCGATTGATGAATTTCTGGAACCATTTTTGTGATGCGGTAAGTTTTCGCAATGCATTAGACATAGACGAATTCCTCACACTCTCAGGTCAAGGCGGGAAGAGATGTCAGCTCTCCTCCTTTCAAGACAGCTAAAAAGACGACTTCTCGCCTCTCCGCTTATCAAGTCCGTAAAGAGAACCTTCAGGGTCTTCCAATTGCTGGAGCCTCTGCAGTAGTACGGTTGCCCCACCGTTTCAAAATGAGCGTACTATGGCCCCGAAGCGCGCCTGTTTTGCCTCAACACTTGCCGTTGGCAGCCTACCTCATCGGCAGGTCAGACGCCGCTTTAGTCCTGCGTAGCGACTTATTCAGCCACACCTTGAATTGAGAAAATGAGATTGCATATAAGAAGACGAAGCAAGCAAGAATTTGTTACACTTGATGATATTTGTTTGCGAGCATAGATGAAGTCAGGGTATGGCACGTTTTGATCAGATTACTACAAACTTGGCGGTTTAATAGAAAGCACAAATTTTCGCTCGGGGAAACCTGGACGAAAGCGCAAATGAAAGGGCTCTGATACACTGTGTCAGAGCCCGAGCTTTTTATAAAGCCCAAAAATCTTTTCTCTCATAACCATAACATCAATTCGGTGCGATCGCACCAAAGTGATGTCAATAATAATCGCGGTGGTCTAACTATCATCATATTCCGATGGGACATTAATTTCACGATCGTATCTTTAATGTCCCTTCTCCATTATGGCATCATATTTGATGGTTTCAAATTTTATGGTTACATATTGTCTTTGCATACATAATTTTTAGGCCCCGCCTTCCAAAGCTTGTCTTCAATGAACGATAATATGCTTCATATTTTTATTTACCTTAACGTGTGAACCGTCCCATTGGAAAGGCATATGGCGGGTAGGCATGGTTATAAAATTACGTAGGGGATGTGACAACCGCGAGATACTGTCATCATTTTATTGCGACCGCAGAATTTTGATGACACTTCCCCACTATCTATTTATCCAATAAAAACCTTACCCCCATTAGTCACGATCGTGCTATATGGGGGTAAAGATAATAACTATTCTGGTGATAATTTTCAGCACTTGAAGTTCGCCGCGCAGCAATTCCTTCCAGCGGTAATATCACTCAAAGTCCTCCATCCTGACTTTATGAAGCGATAATTCAGGCTGGCTGCACATCGCCTGACCGGATTGCAACGAATTTAAAGGCCTACTGCGATTACATCAGCGCAGGCCTCAATTATTTGTATTTCATTATTCCTTACTGTCCGTGTTGTTTTTATCATTATTTTCCGATGGGACATTATTTTCACGATCGTGAATTTAATGTCACTCCTATTAGTTATTTAATGACATCAACTTGACGCGATTCAGCCGACGCAGCCACCGGCTACTATGGCGAAGTTGGCTCGTGGTATATAGGCATAGGTATCTTTTAGCATTACTCACTATTATTATCAGCTATTATCAGCTGTCATCATTTTTCAGCGACCGCAGAATTTTGATGACAGTTGGTATAAAGTAGCTGATGATTGAAGTTTATGAGTTATGTGATCCTGAAGTATTCTCTTAGTTCAGATTCGCGCGGACCGAGGTTAGTTGTTTCGATATAGAGATAATCCTTACTGGTGAAACCGAAAAAGTGCTTGAGGAGTTTTAATTCCTCCGTGCACTGATATGCATGTACCCACACACTCTTTTGGATAAGATAAAAACCCAGCTCCTTTAGTTTCCCTCGTAGTACTTCCCGCTTCACCCGTGTTTTTTCAGGAATGTCAAAAATCAACACTCGCCATTTACCATCCCATACCTTCGGCTGAGCAATTTCAAGGTCATTAATTTGAAAAACCCCCGCTCTTTTCCGTCCTTCATCGGTAAGACGAATAAATAGCTGTTGACCCCGCTTTTCGAAAATAATAAATCCTTGGCTGCGTAGTCGAGAGAAGGCATTGGAATATTTTTGGCGGGTGGGACGATCGTCCACCAATGATTTTATTCCCCGGCGTTTAATCTCTCTTAGGATATTACGGGAGAAATAGGGAGATTGGCCAGCAATAACAATGGCTCCAGCAAAGAGGAGTGTCTTTAGAATATACTTCGGGATGGATTTGAGAAGTTGTTTGCGTTTTATTTGTCGCACAGTAGGCATAGGGATGTGGATTACTTTCCTATTATTATTGTATTCTTTTTCCATACAACTGTCATCATTTTATTGCGACCGCAGAATTTTGATGACAGTTTGGATTGAACTTAATTATATTTCAAGATGGTTTTTCAATGAGGATGTTCCTTCCTCATGACATTATCATCGTTCCATGCTAGAATAGTAATGTTATGAAAAATTATTCGCGCAAAACTGCACAGGCGCGCACGCGGTATCGGACCCCCGCGCTGTTCCGCGTGCGGAAGGCGGAAATCGCGAAACGTTTAAAATATACTGCCCCAGTTGTCGGAGGACGGAAATATTGATAGGCTATTCCTGCATGATATTATTCAAAATAATCTTCATTAATATATGGCTATGAAAAAATCGACACGATATATCATCGCCGCCGCAGTGGTGGCATGCGTGGTGATTGCGGTATTTGTGGTGGGGAAAAAGCCTGCCAATGGCCCGAGTCCGGTGCCCACAGATGCGCTCGCGCAGTGTTTGACTGCGAAGGGAGTGAAAATGTACGGCGCGTACTGGTGCAGCCACTGCCAGAACCAGAAAAAAGAGTTCGGCAGCTCGTGGCAATACGCAAGTTATGTGGAATGCTCTCTGCCGGGAAACCAAGGGCAGACGAAAGAGTGCGAGGATGCAGGCATCAAGGGGTATCCCACCTGGGTATTCCCCGGCGGGAAACAACTGCCGGGCGAGCAGTCATTTGAGACTTTGGCCCAGGAGAGCGGATGCCCGTATCAGAGCACTCCGTGATTGCGTTTAATTACCTTATATTTACCTGTGATGTTTCTGCAAAAATACCGCTTCATGCTCATCGCGTTACTGGCGGGGATAGGGGCTGCCCTCTCCGCTCTTCTGATTTATTTGCATTACCAGCCGCAAGAAGGATGGTGCACGGTGGGCAATGGGTTTAGCTGTGATATCGTGAATCGAGGCGTATATGGCGAGATCGCGGGTGTTCCTGTTTCGTTCATAGGCATCATTGGCTATGTGAGCTTGTGCGCGATGGCGCTCTGGATCAATGCATATCAGGAAAAAAGAGTAGGCTTTTTACCGCTGATCCGGATAATGGTCGCGGGTGCGTTTCTCTTTTCGCTGTACCTGACTTACCTGGAGGCGTTTGTGTTGTATACCTTCTGCCTCTTTTGCATAGGGTCATTTATTCTCGTGTTGCTGCTCAATGGTGTGGCGTTTTATCCGGTACGCCAAAATGCGGCAGTTGAGCGTGAACCATAACAGTATGCCCCGCAATACAACATCCAAGAGGGAGGCAGGAGTCTTAAGAGTGTGTAGGTAGTAATAGTATGCGATGTGACGAGAAATAAAGTAGAAAAGATTTATTGCGAGCCTCCCTCACCGATCGCCACATATCTATCCTCAACCTTATTATGCATCATTCCACCTTAGTCGCATTCATTTACCATAAATCACCGACGCACTCCGTGTGTGGCGTTGGATGTTGATATACGGGGTATGTCCTATCTTGTGCTCGATCTCGAAACACAGAAAGAATTTTCGGAAATTGGCGGGAGGAACAAAGTGCATTTATTGGGAGTGTCAGTCGTGGGGACTTATGATTCAGATAACGATACCTATCGCGCGTACCGCGAAGGGGAGCTCGCGTTCCTTGAAGAGCGATTCGCGCAAAGGCCTGTACTTATAGGCTTTAATATCAAAGCATTCGATATTCCCGTACTGCAGCCCCTTCTGAAATTTTCGCTTTCAAGCCTTCCTGTGATTGATATTATGGAAGACCTGGCGCTTGCACTTGGGTACCGGGTGTCGCTGGAGAATGTCTCGCAAGGCACCTTGAACCAAGGGAAAACTGGGCACGGGTTGGAAGCAATACGGCTGTATCGGGAAGGGAAATGGGATGAGCTTATCAAGTACTGCCTGCAGGACGTGCGCCTTACGAAAGAGGTGTATGAGTATGGTCGAGCGAATGGTCACGTGAAGTTTTTTGCGGGATGGGAGACGTATGAAGTGCCGGTAAAGTGGAAGTGACGTTCGGGAAGGTCGTTGGCAGACACGCATCAACCGCGCCAGCGCGCGGTTGTGCTCCACCTCGCCCGAACGATTCTGACTTCATCAGAAACCATGCTCGTTCGGGCTGCGGAGGGTCTACTCAGCTACCTTCCCTCGCTTAAGAGATAGGAGAAGGGATAGGGGTGGTTGAGGTTTTTGCAAGCTCAAGAGTCGCCTGCATGAGATAAGCGACGGTCAATGGGCCGATGCCGCCGGGCACGGCGGAGCGGAATCCTTGCATTGCATCGAGGCTTGAGGGGTCTGCATCGCCGATGGTGCCGCCGTCGGGGAGCACGGTCGTGCCAATGTCAATAATGATCACATTCTGTTTAACATAGTCAGCAGTGAGGTACCGAGCTTTTCCCACCGCGGTTACCACAATATCTGCTGATTTTGTTTTTTGTATGAAGAAAGGGTCATCGGGCTTTACTGTCTCTACTACGCATCCCTCGCGTGAGAGCACGAAGGTTAGGGGAATGGAGAAAATGTCGCTCTTTACCGCGAGCATGGCGCGTTTTTCCCGCAGGGGTTGGCGGGTGGCCTGGAGGAGCGCTAAGGTGGCGCGCGCGACCACGGGAAGATGGCGTGGACGCCCCTCTCGGATGCGTTGGAGGTTCACCGGATGAAATCCGTCTACGTCTTTTTCGGGCGCCATCGCGCGTATCAGCGCATTCGTATCAAGATGGGGAGGAAGGGGGAGTTGGATGAGAATCGCGTGTGCGTCCTCGCGCGCGTTTAGCTCGCCAATGAGATGTATGATTTCATTCTGAGCCGTGCGGGCGGGTAAAAAATGGCGTTCAAACTGGATGCCAACCTCTGCGGCGGCTTCTTGTTTGAGTGCCACATAGGTATGCGACGGCGGGTCGTCTCCTACGAGTATGACAGCAAGGCCGGGCGTGAGTCTTGATTGCGCGATCTCCGCCTTCACTTGCGCGCGGACTGCGGCTGCGAGCGTTTTGCCTTCGAGAATATGCATGTTAAAATGGCAAAAGTTAAAAAATTTGTTCTGTGTGGTTCAGTGTATTTTTTTAGTGTCATTCTGTGTAAAAATCCTCTCTTACGGAAATACCTGAATAGTACGCGGAAATACACTGAATTATTCTGTACTCTTATTTTATTGATGTTGGCTCTTCGCCATGGTGAGCGTGGCGGTGACGAGCGTTTTCAATTGCCCTGACAACTTTTCGTCTTTCAACGTTCCGTCGGGAGCAAACGCTTCTTCCGCAGACCGGATCATCACCTGCGGCTGTGGTAACACTATGACATTCAGACACGCGAGCACCTGGCGCAGGTGCGGCTGCATGCGCACGGTGCCGTATGGTCCAGTCGACGCGCCAAAGATTGCGGCGTATTTTCCCTTCAGGGAATTTCCTCCCCGCGAGAGCCAGTCAATGGCATTCTTCAGTCCGCCGGGAATAGAGTGATTATATTCAGGCGAGGCAACGAGCAGCACGTGCGCCGTTTCGACCGCGGCTTTCAGTTGCAGGACAGTTTCAGGGAAACCTTCAGCTTCAACGTCGCTGTCGTAGAGGGGAAGATCAAGTGCGCGCAAGTCAGTTTCTTCCACCTGCGCGCCCCATTCTTCTGCTATTTTTTTTGCAAGTTGGAGCACTTTGCGGTTATACGAACCGCTCCGCAGGCTGCCGGAGATTGCGAGCACAGAAAGTGGCTGGATATTATGTAACATTATGGCAATGATTAGATGGTTAGATAATCTCAACTATTTTTTTTCGGCTGGTGTGGCCGGAGAGGAGAGTAATGCGCGATTTGGGGATGTTGAAATATTGGGCGAGGAGTCTTATTGCCGCAGTATTTGCTTTGCCATCAGTAGGAGGTGCGTTCACCTTTACGGTGTAGTGATATTCATCTTTTTGTGCCACTGATTCAGTGCGCGCGTTTGGCGTCACGGTAATACAAAATTTCATCAGTATTGTGCTAATAGTTTTATAAGGAGCTTCACGGGTTCTCCGGTGGCGCCTTTGGCGAGGTATTCGCTGTCTGTGGCGGTCATGCGGGGGGCTATGTCAATGTGGATCCACGGATAACTGCGTGTAAAGCGGGAAAGGAATGCGGCTGCGGCGCACGCACCTCCAAATTTCACGCGTCCCGCCGTCAGGTCGGCATGCGCGCTCTTGATATCTTGTTCATATTCTTCCCATAAAGGGAGCGGCCATACATAATCTCCACTCTCTTCTCCCAATTGTTGTACAAGCTGCTGTGATTTCGCATCGCGGGTAAATACGGCAGACGCTTTTTGCCCTAATGCCGCAATTGCCGCGCTGGTTAGCGTTGCGACATCTACCACCAGTTTGGGTTTGTAGCGTTTTGCGAAGGTAAGCGCATCTGCGAGAACAATTCTTCCTTCCGCGTCTGTGTTAGTCACCTCCACCGTGATGCCTGCCATAGTCTTTATAATATCGCCCGGTTTCAGGCTAGAGCCGGAGGGCATATTTTCCATTGCGGGAATAAGTCCCACCACATTCTTCTTGAGTTTCAGCCGCGCGGCAAGCGCGAGGGTGTGGATTACCGCAGCGCCGCCTGCCATATCAAGGTGCATGATTTCTTGGAATGCATCGCCGGTTTTCAGGTTTAGGCCGCCGCTGTCATACGTTACTCCCTTGCCCACTAGCACGATGGGTTTATCCATATCGTTCCCGCCGCGATATTCCATGATGATAAATTTTGGCTCTTCGGTTGATCCCTTTGCTACTTGCAGTACCCCCGCCATAGAAAGATCTGCCATTTCTTTTTTCCCAAGCACGGTTACTTTAACATTCAATCCTTGTACCGCATCTATTGCGGCCTGAGCAAGTCCGGCAGGCGTCAAATCAGCTGCGCGGGTATTGGCAAGCGAACGGCATGCGTTCACTTCGTTGGCAATGAGCTGTCCTTCTCTTGCGCCATTTTTAAATTTGTCCGATGGGGCGCCTACCAGTATCACCTCTTTGATGCCGTGCGCGCCTTCTTTCGTCTTCGTTTTATAGCGCACGAATTCATAATCGGCCATCTTGAGATTGACGGCGAGCATTTCGGCGAGCTCCTCTTCACTCAGGCGCAGATGAGGAAATTGAATATCGGCACTGCGTAGGGCGAGGCGCGGGATGTGATGCGCCTTTGCTAAAATAATCACCTGCCGGATAGTATGCAGAAGTTTGCGATGCGTCATGGGTTCTCTTGCGCTCATCCCCATTTCAATGGTCTTAGCTCCCTTTGGCCGCTGTATGACTTGATCATAAGCACTTTTAACAAAAGAGACCCTTGCGACATCATGTGCGGTTGGCTGGCTGGCACTGAAGGTAAATTTCATACCCAGAATATCAACATCCAACGCCACACACGGATGGCGTTAAATGATTGTAAGGAATAAATACGACTATGGCGGAATGTTGCATATGAAAGTTCAGTGAATATGTGTGGCGATCGGTGAGGGAGGCGACGAAAATATCTCTATAATGCGTTTACCTAGATTCCCTCGTATTAATCTATTCTCCACTCAAAGGTATCTGCCTCCCTCTTGGATGTTGTATTACTGGGTCATACGCTAATATAGTAGCATACCGTCTCCGAAAGAGAAAAAAGCATACCTCTTGCGGATGGCGCGGCGATAGAGCGAAAATAATTTATCCCTGCCCACAAACGCAGCCACGAGCATGAGGAGGCTTGAGTGCGGGACGTGGAAATTTGTGATAATGCCGTCAATGAATCTAAACCGGTATCTTGGACGAATAAAAAGGTTTGTGGCGCCATGCAGCGATACGAGTGTCGTTCTTGCGCGGGTTGAGACCCTCTCTCCGGCTCCCTCCCGTGATAAACACGGGACAGGCTCTTGGTAAGGGGGAGACAGTTGAGGTGTTTTTGTTGCAGATTCTAAGGCCCGGACGACGGTGGTGCCGACGGCAATAATGGGGCGACCTCGGTGCTTTGCGCGGTTAAGGCAATCTGCGGTGCGGCGGTCAATTGAGTACCATTCTTGATGGAGCGCACCTTTCCTCGTTTGTGCTTCGGTGAGCGGCGCAAATGTGCCTAAGGAGACGTGCAAGGTGATATATTTCACCGTATGGCCAAGAGCTTTAAGTTTTTTAATAAGCCGCGGGGTAAAGTGAAGCGAGGCGGTAGGGGCGGCAATGGAGCCGGGCACGCGGGCGAACATGGTCTGGTATTTCTGGCGCAGTGCGGATTCTGTCAGCGGGGTATGGCGGAGGTAAAAAGGAATGGGCGTGACCCCATATCGGTTCAGAAAGGGCGCAAGTTTTTTAAGGGGGAATAGCGGCTTTAAAAAATAGACAGAGCCGCGTTGGCGCTCTACGAGGAATTCGTAGCGCGCAGGCGCCACGAGTTTCGTGCCGACCGACAGCTTTTTTTCTGAAAGGACTTTGATTTCATTTCCGCTCATCTCTACATAGAGCAAATTTGCTTTCCCGCCCGTGGGCTTGGTAACCATGAATCTCGCGGGAATCACCTTGGTTTGATTAAGGACGAGTACGGAGCGCGGGGGAAGATAACGAGTGAGGTGGGTAAACCGGTCATCGTTTATTTCCTTCTTTCCCTTGTTATAGATTAACAATCGTGCAGAATCACGCGGGCTTGCAGGAGCAAGGGCTATACGCTCGCGCGGCAAAGTGTAATTATAATTCCTTAGAAGTTGAATAAATTTAGTGTTCACAAATATCCTCGCTTGATATTACTTCTCATTTTTTCAATTAAAGTATTAAAGAAGAATAGATTGTGGAATGTGAGGAGCTTTAAGCCGGTCATCTCCCTCGCGCGCAGAAGATGGGTGAGGTAATTCCGCCCGTAGCAGCGGCATACGAAGCAGGCGCATTTTTTGTCGAGCGGATTTTTGTCCTTGTACCAAAGTGATTTTGCCATATCGAGCCTGCCTTGCGAGGTGAACGCGATGCCGTGCCGCGCGTAGTGGGTGGGAACCGTGCAGTCGAACGTATCAATGCCTGCTTTGATAATGTAGGGAATATCTTCAAGGTGTCCCACGCCAAGGAGGTGGCGCGGTTTGTGGGCGGGAAGTTCGGCAATCACCGTTTCGAGCGTCTTTTTCATTTGTGATTTATTGTGGCCGAATTCACCGCCGATGCCAATGCCGTCGAAGGGGAGCGCGCTGATGAATTTCGCGCTTTCCCTGCGCAGTGACGTGTCGCTGCCGCCCTGCACGATGCCGTAGAGTATTTGGCGAGGAGGGCGATATTGCAGGCACTCGCGGGCCCAGCGGTGGGTGCGCGCGAGGGATTCCTTGAGGTACTCGCGATCCGCGTGGGGCGGCGGGCACTCATCAAAGGCGAAGATGATGTCAGCGCCCAACGCCTTCTGAATCTGCATGGATTCTTTTGGTCCAATGAACAGCCTCGCGCCGTCGCGGAATGAGGTAAAGTGTACGCCTTTGTCGGTGATCGCGATGAGCTTCGGCTGCTGGCCTGATTTCACGCGGAAGGAAAGTTCTTTATTGAGTATTTTGTTCACACCCAGGTCTTTCCCAAACCCCAGGCTGAACACTTGGAACCCTCCGGAATCTGTCATTAAGGGGCGGTCCCAGTGCATGAATTGGTGCAATCCGCCCGCGCGTTTTATCACCTCTTCTCCGGGCTGTTGGTGGAGGTGATAGGTATTCGCAATAAGCGCCTGACACTTCGCGGCAACCGCTTCCTCGCTTGTCAATGTTTTTACCACTGCCTGCGTCGCCACTGGAATCAAGCATGGTGTTTCAATTTCGCCATGAGGCGTCTTAAGAATACCAAGTCGTGCCTGACTCCAACGTGATTTTTTTACCTGATAAAATTTAACCATAGGCAGTAACATAAAAATATCCCATAGCATCGAATCCTAGGGCATGATCGGATATGATAATTTTCAGTTTATTGCAGATTGATGTCACCTTGCGAGGAAAGGTCGATGAGAGAATTTGCCTTGATTTTAAGATTAGAAATGGTATAGAGAGTATCGCCAATGTAGATACTGCGGCGTACGTTTAGATCTCCTCCGTAGAAGCGATCGCCGCTTTTACGGAAGACGTCATCGGAGTCATAGTGCGTGATTTTGCCGCGTTCTTTGAAGCCTTCCTCAAGACTTACATCAAACACGAATGCCCCTTGGAAGACATATTGTCCATAAGTGTTCGAACGGAAGTTTATATCCTGTTTCTGCGCGTTGTCAATTTCGGCGAGCGTGACGGGGACCACTAAGAGATTTTTCTCTTTTGAAAATAAGAAGGCTTTATGATCGCGCAATGCCTCGGAATCAGTACCGCGGTCGCCAATGATCACGCGATGAAGCTCTCGAGGATTCGCAAAATCAGACACGTCGAAGATTGCCATTTTAATGCCCTGGTACCATGCGAAATTTCCTTCTTCCGCCTCGACAGTTTCTTTCCCCACGCCGATAATGTGATTCTCGTCAAAGGGGTGGAGGTAATCAGAAAATCCCGGGATTTTGAGTTTCCCCACTACCTTGGGTTGACGAGGATCGGCCAGATCAAGAGTAAAGAATGGGTCAACTTTTTTGAACGTTACGAGATAACCGCGTTTCCCCATAAATCGTGCGGAATAGATTTGCTCACCCGGAGCGATTCCTGTTTCAGAACCTATTTCCTTAAGCGCAGAGTCAAGCACATAGACGCGATTATCTGTCAGCGCGCCTTGCTGACTCACGTGTCCAATGGTTGTCGCCAAGCGCAGATTGCCTTCATACTCATCCATGGAAAATTGATTAAGGAGCCTGCCTTCCACCTCCCCGGTTGCTAGATGGCTAATTTTACCCTCAGAAAGGACGAATTTATTGATCTCAGTCTTCTCATTACTGTTTTCGAGAGAACGCTCAAGGAGCGGTAGGATGCGGTAGTCTCCATATGTGGTTTTTGCCACATAGAGATTTTCAAGCGAAGCGTACACATTATCGCCGGCTCCCAACACAATTTCTTTTTCGATTTCGTCATTCGGAGAATCGAGCGGCACTGAGGCGATGATTAAGTACTGGGATTCTAATATAGGTGGAATGTACGAAATATCGGTGCATTTCGCCACAGGCACAGCACTGTCGCCGTAAACGCCTGTGTCTTTATACATAGGCAGGCTTGTTTCTTCTTGTATATTTTCTTGGCTAACCACATCAGCATTTTTGTTCATGACGAGATAAGCATGGTCTGCAATCAGGCGCGAGGTAACGTATTGAGATTCAAATTCCAGGGAGCGAATGCGGCGCGGGTGCGATGGCGAAGAAGTGTCATAGAGATGGACGAAAGTAAGCCGACCATAGTAATGGCGGGGAGGGAGAATAGTGCGTGCTGGAGCAGAAGGCATGCCAGACGGTTGCGTCTTGTATAAGGTTTCTTCCCAATCAGCCGCATTGCCAATCACGAGGAGTCGATTCGGAGCGATGAACATCTCCTTGGGCTGGTCTCCGTCAGTAAACGCGATCGAGCTTGTCAAATTTAAATTTCCATCTGCTTTCACGATCGAAAGCTTATTGTTCGATAAGGAATAAATATAGGAACCGTCGGTTTTTACAATATCAGCTTCATCGACACCTGCAACTTGGACGTTGGTGGTAGAATAATTGGCGCTTGTTTCCGATGCGGTCGCTTGTAGTCCTAAATCGGCACTGATACCGAATGATCCGAATTTATCAGAAGATCTGCTTTTACTGCGTTGTTCCGCGGCAGCCGCCGTCAGTGTCGAATTAAGATCAGCACAAGAGGAAAATTTCGGGAGTTTTGATTCGGGGAGAACAATTGGGCGGTTTATTGGCGGTTGGGAGGAATGCGGTGGTATCTGTGAAGTGATAAGATAGGTAAGCGATATAATGCCGATGGCCGCGAATCCAACGATCAGTCCTGTGGCGAAAAAATTTTTAGGCAATGTCATACGCTAGTTGGTTACATTATCATCTCCTTCATTGTGATATTTTTTTACAAGAAATTGTCCCCAATAAAACAGGGCGATGATAAGTTCCGCCGCCACGACGTAGAGGATCATAGTTGCGAGGGTGGAAAATTCTATGGTAAAGATAGCGGTTTGGCGGGGGAGGGAGACGAAGCGCGAAAATGGCGTGAACAGTGGATTAGTGATTGCGAGCCACCAAGCGACAAATTCACTCTGTCCGGGGAAGAGGGCCACAACAAAACGAACCAAGAGGAATGCTTCCACAAACCCGACATATCCGCGGATGAACTTTGGTACGAGATGTGATGTGCGCATAGGCTTAATAAAAATAAATTAATAATAAACGCATTAAGTATACACTTCACCGTAGATTGTGACCATGGCAGGGGCGCAAGCACTCGTGGGCCAGTTAATCTATATTATTGGTTAAGTCATGTCGCGTGTAGTGGGCAGGAACGGTGCAGTCGAACGTGTTGATGCTCGTCTTAATAAGGTTATGTCTCCCGGGTGGCCGATACCGAGGAGATGCCGGGATTTGTCCTCGAGTAGCTCGTTCGTTACCTATTGTAATATTTGTGTCGGATGGAGATGTAAGGTATTGGCGATAAGCGCTTGGCATTTCGCGGCAATCGCTTCTTCGCTCGTCAGCGTTTTTACCACCGCGCTCGTCGCCACTGGAATCAAGCATGGTGTTTCAATTTCGCCATGGGGAGTTTTCAGGACGCCAATCCGCGCCCTGCTTCGATTTGATTGTTTTAGGACTTTAAATATGGTGGACATATAGCATAGTCGTACGCACTCATTGAGGGGTATCGCCATCCTCGCGGTTTAAGCCCCCCTCTTGATCTCCCCCCTGATAAGGGGAGACAACGCGCCTTGTCCTCCCCCCATAAAGGGGGAGGTGTGGTGGGGGTGTCAATGACCAATGAGCGGATACACATTTATAGTCGTTTGACAGAGAGCGAGAGTAGTGGTACATCTATCAAGTCAAAATAATCCAAAATAGATCGGAGGTGATGAAAATGGGATCGTTATTTGGAAAGGCAGACACCGAGCCCGGACCTCCACCCTCTTATCAGAATATAAAATATAGATCAAGCCATCTCACAGTAAAGGAGGGGCAAAAGGACAATAACCCAACCTTTACTGCTGATGCTACGAAATTACCTAGTGGAGATTGGGTTACTCGTGGTGGTGGAAGGATTCCCAAAGGTAAGATTGTGGAGGAATGAGGAAGATGTGAGGTGTAAAGGGCAAGACTTGTGAGCTTTTATTGGTTCTAGAGTTTTGCCCTTTTAGTGTACCTTTTTTTGTGAGGTGCGGGGAGGGTATAGTATATAATGGATGTTGTATTACACACCCCCTCTCTATCTCCCCCTTTTTATCATCAAGATATGGCGAAGCCATAGGGGGAGAATTAAGGGGACATTTTGAATGGTCGTGGGCGCGGGAGGGGCAGAACTCGCGGCCGTAGGCGATGAGACGATAGGAGAGTAGTACCCATTCTTTTTTCGGAAGCAGGCGTATGAGGTCTTGCTCGATTTTGTCGGGGTCGGTATTGCGAGTGAGCCCCAAGAGGCGAGACAGGCGCCGTACATGAGTGTCTACGGGAATGCCGACCACAATGCCGAATGCGTTTTGCAGGACAATATTGGCGGTCTTGCGCCCGACGCCTGGTAGTGTGAGTAATTCATCCATAGTGTGCGGAACGCGCCCATGGAATTTGGTTTGAATGAGATGTGCCGCGGCAAGGATATGCTTTGTTTTTTGGCGGTAAAAACCAGTAGAGTGGATGTCTTGCGCAAATTGTTTCTGGTCTGCCTTGAGATAGCCATTGAATGTTCTGTATTTCTTAAATAATTTTTTCGTGACTTTGTTTACCATTGCATCAGTGCACTGCGCCGAGAGTATGGTGGCAACCAGCAGCTCCCAAGGATTTCTATGGGAGAGAAATACCTTCGCTTGCGGATAGAGCTTCGCAAGCGCGCGGACAGCTATAAGCGTTTTCTGTTTTTTACGTTGAAACTCCAATGATTGCATTTGATTTATGGGTGTGCAACAGAATGGCATCATTTTTTCGCGATCGCGAAATTTTGATTCCTTTCATGATGATGTGAATGGGAATTTGGCAAGGATTTCGTAATCCGCGCCAGAGGGGAGAAGGTGAGATTCCATGAGGACAAAAGTGGAAGCTGTGTCCTGCCAATCCACGGTTTCATTGAACGTTTTAACCGGTAGTGAATGAAATTGTTCAGGCCGAAATCGTGCCAGAGTGAGATGAAGAAGGAATACTCGTTCCTTCGCGGACATACGCGGACTGGTCGCGGACGTACGCTGACTTTGTGGTAATGCGAGGGTTTGTTCAAGTTGTGCTTTCAGCTTGACTATAAGCGGAGGTGTAGATCCTTCAGCCCAGATGAGGCGCGGTTCCCTTAGGTTTGGTCCAAACGTCACCCGATCGAATATTAATTCAATCCGTCCACCGGCATTATTTAAACAATTTAACAATGTAGTGATTTTATCAGTGTCATCCGTCTCCCACGGCGGAACTAAGGTGATGTGCAGATTTTTCCCCTTCAGCCAGCGCACGGGAAGACCCGGAAACTGCTGCTCCCAGGCAATGATTTCGCTTTGGAGCGCGGGAGAAATGGGGAGCGCAACAAAAACTCGATGGCTCATATTAAAAAAACTTTTTCTCTTTCAACGGTATCAATGATCCTTTTCGCCATTTCAACCGATCTCCCTGGTGTATGCGAGATGCCGGTTTCTTTGGCAAGCATAATGCCGTCCGCGCCATCAAAGACAATGTTCGTGAGATCAAGAATATCTGACCGTTTTGGAATATACCAGTCCATGAGACTGTCAAGGATTTGCGTGGATACAACAACCCGTTTCCCCGCTGCTTTGGCGGCTTTTATTATTTTTTTCTGATTGATCCCCAATTCTTCGATAGGGCACAAGAGCCCGAGGTCGCCGCGGGCCACGAGGATAATATCAGCCTCTTGTGCGATCTCATTGATATTTTCCACTCCCTTAGGTGTTTCGATTTTCGCCACGATCTGCGGCTGCCACAAATCGTGAAGGTACGGCTGTAGCAATTGTTTCGCCCGTTTGAGGTATTGCACACCATTGACGAACGAAAAAGCAATCCAGTCTGGCTTGATCATATTGAGATTATGGAGGTGCGCAAGTGTGGCTTCGGTGAAGTGATCAAGCTCATCAATACCGCGTGTGAGGTTTACTCCTTTGAGCGCAGGAATATGCCATGTATTCTGTGCGCGGGCGCGGAATGAATCGGGACTAATGATTTCTACTACCTCGAACGCAATCTCGCCGTCACCCAAGGTAATCATCTGGTTTATTTCAACGAGTGTTCCTATGTCTGGGAAATTTATGGGAACAAATTCGGCGGGGTTAGGAGATTCGGAAGCCGATTTAAAAATAAAATACTCTCCTTCCTGCACCGGGTGCTCTCTGCGCGGAAAGTCGCCAAGCCTTATTTTGGCGCCAGGCAGATCAGCGAGAAGTTTAACCTTCTTATCTAACCCTAGCTTGCCTATCACCTCACGGGCACCACGAAATCTCTCAACCATGGCGGCCGGATCACCGTGGGAAAAGTTGTAGCGCAAGACATCCGCGCCTGCGAGGAGTATCTCTTCGATTTTCTCCGGTGCGTAGGAATTTTTGGAGATGGTGGCAACGATATACACGTTATTATTTGAGAAGCGAAATGAATTCTTCAACTGCAATATTGAGGTCATCGATAATTCCTTTGAGGATTTTTCGGTTCATATCATTTCCCGTATGGATGGGCACCGTCACGCGCCTTCCATCCGGGTGTTTGAACTGCGCGTGACTGCCGACTTGGTGGTGAAGAAAAAATCCGAGTTTCTGCAGGACTCGGATCAATTCTCTTACCTTGATGATAGGAAGCTTCGGTATATTTAGGCAAGCGCAAGCTCGCGTTCTGAAATCGTCTGAACGGTTTCTAATACTTCCTCTTCCCGCGGCACTGTCTCCCCGTCTTTCACTAATCCCTGTATATGGCAAATAATGGCCTCTTTGAGATTTTGCCGCACGTCCTCGATTGTATCGCCGTGCGTATGCACGCCAGATAAGAGCGGCACAAAACCGTGGTAGCCGCTCGGGTCATCAGGTTCGATAATGGTGCGAAAAGTGTAAGGGTTCATGAGACAATCCTATCTATTTTTTTCACCGTTGTCAAGCTTATGTATTCAGTATGAAAGGCCTCTTTCACTGAAATACCTGAATTTTACACATCGGAAATACACTGAGTTGTTCCGCGATTCATTATTTGATATTATTTGCAATCTTGGGGGCAGGTGGAGGGTGTTTCCGGGCAAGGGCAGCCGATGGCCATGCACACGATCTCTTCGCACGTGCCGTTGCCGCAAAGGTTTTTGCAGGTCCCTGAATCCTCATATCCTTGTGCAGGCTCTTCTGCTGGGATTTCAACTGTGGCAGGTTCGCTCGTGAGAGAATATTTTTGATACGCATACGCCGCGGCCACTATTGCCGCACATACCAGGAGGATTATGAGGGGGAATGGGATAGTTTTTTTGGCGTTTGGTTGAGGTTGAGGCTGGGTTTGTTCAGGCATAGGCTAAAGTGTGAGTTGATAATTTGATAAAGGAAATAAAGTAAATGGCGAAAATAATTATTCAAGCGTGAAACAATGAGGATATTCCATGTTAATTACATACAAACAATTCCTTTATTTTTGTTTAATTTCTTTTTTCGCAAAGAATAAAATAAGTCCAATAAGACTGAATAGGCCCGCAGCGGAGATTATATCCGCTAATGTTTTTTGATGATGTTTTATATCATCCCGCCACTTGCCTTTTCTGTGCATATTGATGCCGGAATGCGGCATCCAAAAAACGTTCTTTTTAAGTCGGTGCATATACCTATTGATCGCCACTTCAAGCTGCCAACCTTTTATCGAACTCTGCAGGATTTCTTGAAGATCTATTTTCTTCAGAATCCTTTCGCCCGTCACAATAACGTCTCCACGTGTGAGTTTGACAAAAAACGGAGCCTTTACTCTGCGAAGAATCAGCATATCTATGTCGTTGGATTGCCGTACCGCATCAATTGCTTTTTCGATTTCTTCGCGTGCGAGGTTACGCAGGTCGGCGTCAAGCAATAACACGTATTCACCTGTCGCATATCTCAAACCTTCGCGAATTGCGCCAGTTTTGCCTAAATTCGTTTCTAGCCGCACGAGAGTGATTTTCGGATAAAGTTGCTTGATCTCCGCAGATTTGTCTGTCGCCGATGCGTCGTCAACGCAAATGATCTCTGACAGGTTCCTGATTTGCGTGACCACGTTAAGAACATTGTTAACACGTTGTCCCTCGTTGTAGAAGGGAATTATACATGAAATTTTTGGATGTATAGGCATAACTTAATATCACTTGTGTTTGATTATTCCTTGGTTTAGTAATAATGTAAAATTTCTGATAAGAGATACGATTATACGACGTTCAAGATTTATTTTACATATAAAGTTTCTTTTTTTGCCCAAACGTAAAGCCAGGGTGGTGCACAGGAAATATAGTGATCCCATGTTCCCGGAGAACTATTATAATGGGTACCCTTATGTTCATCGAATTTTAGAATTTTAAATCCTCTTTGAATTAATCCATTTAATATTGTTGACAAAGTATGTTTGAATTCTTGGGGGCTTTTTATTTTTACTTTTTTTCCTTTATTGTCGAAAAAATTCCAATTTGGATCGCTAGTTTTAACTGCATATCTGTCCTTATATGGCTGCCATAGAGGGTATCCTTTACCCTTCCATAGCTCTTTTTTGTTCCATTTGCCACCCCAACATCCATCCTTCCATAATCCATGTACAAATGGGTTATGAAACATTAAATAATAAATGCCATTCGGTTTTATAATTCTTGCCACTTCATCAAATACTTTATTAATTTCAGAAATATAGTTAATTGAATATGGCTGGTATATAACGTCGAATTCCGCATCTTCAAACATGGAAAGATCACGCATGTCAGCTTTGATGGTTCTTATCGGTAAAGTAAACTTTTTCGATACTATTTTATCTTTTTCTAGTTGTTCACTGCTAAAATCAACCACGGTAACCTTGGCGCCTAATAATGTAAACCCTATACTTTGTTGACCTCCTCCAGAGGCAAGGCATAATACCTTTTTATTCCTCAGGTCCCCGAGAATTCTAGCTTTATTTAAATTATTTTTTGCCATCTTTGGTGTTAATTTTAAATTTGGTCGTGAACATGGGACATCTGAACGAACCAACTCATCCCACTTTTTTTCATTGTTCCTTGTTGTTTTGTCCATATGTTTAAGTAATAAATTCGGATGAAAAAGATAAAATATTTCATCTACTTGGTATAAGAATTTTTAGGAGATACTATGTAATGAATCGTTGATATACAGACTAAATGTATACTGCGCGGTTATCCTTTTGCCATCATGGTGCGGAAGAGGACGACGAGGGGGTCGCCCTTTTTGCGTTGGAGGAGCGAGGGCGTGATCTCAAGCGTGGGAGTGTCGAGGATAAGGCGGGGGTATTCCTTGGTGAGGTTGAGCGCGTTTTCAAACACATAGGCGAGCGGCATAAGGCTTTCCTCATTTTTGTAGAATATATTTTTACCCTCTACTTTTTTAAAATACTTCCGGTAAAAAGCGCGCAAGGTCTCCACCGAGCCGGTGAACGGAGTTTCCGGGGGCACGATGTGATGGGCGCAGATGACTATTTTGGGATCCAATAGCTCAATGTTCTTTTTTGTCTTGTCTAATACGCCCGAGACCTCGGAATCAGACTTTGGCATCGGAAGGAATATGATGTCAGGATGCCCGATTTCCGCGCACTGCTCTTCGGTGAGCTCGTGGGCATTGTCGGCAAAATGCGCGAGGCGTACGCCATCGACCGTATAGTGCCACGCGATATTGATATCGCCTGCCCATTCATAGATCACCGTCCCGCGCAGGTCGAGATTAGGAAAGGGATTGCTGTGGGTTTTGGTAGGAGGCGCATGATAGAGCCAGCTGCCGGGCGCATAGGAGTGGTCTGCGTCCGGCTCGGAAGAGAGCACGATATTGGCTCCCATAGGCTTCCCCTGAAATTCGTCAGGGAATTGGGGGCCGAGAGAATACTGCGGATCATTGCTGAAGGGGTCAATAAGAATGCGGAATCCTTGATTATTTTCTATGAGAAAGCAGGAGAGGCCGATGAAGTGGATGGTCATAGGTCATGGAACATGGAACATATATCATAGAACATATAACATGGATCATGGAATTGGCGGTGAATCGGGGGGCCTTTTTTGCTTTCTTTTACGCGCAATATATAGTAAGAGGGAGAGGAGGGAGAGTGAAGCGTAGTTGAGTATCATAAACCATGACGTAGCCCATGCGATGCCGTTGAATTTCCATTCAGAGAAAGGCCAGAGGAAGGGAGTTGGGTAAAAGGCAAAAGAGTGGGTAGGAATGTCGGAAAGGATATGGAGAAACCAACCGCCTATTTCCCAAGGGATGCGTTTGTAGATTATCCAAATAAATGCCAGACATAGAAAAAATACGAAAAGACTGTGGCTGTAATTATAAAGGAGGGTGGCAAGTTGTACGGTCCAGTGTGTTGCGGCAGGTGATGGTGCATGTGGCGCGGGCGGGCCTATGCGGGGAACTGAATCGCCGAACAAGGGACCGAGAATGAGCCACGCGAAAGGAATGCTGAACGCGAAGAGATCAGGAAAAAATCCCCAGAATGCGGCGAGCCAAGGGCTCACCGCCGCGGATTTACGCAGATCGTCTCGCGAGCCCATAACGCGGATCAACGCGGAATTGTTTGATTGATGTTTTGTGAGATTGTAGGATTTGGCAGCAGCGGCTGCCCAAAGACCGTGGGCGAGGGTGTCCATAAGATCATGGAACACGTATCATGGAACATGGAACATATATCATAGAACACATAACATGGATTATGGAACATGGAGCATGGAGCATGTAGCACATAACATTGTTCATGAGACAGGTTTGGCATGAGAAGTGTTTTTAATTCCCTCAATAGTGGTCCATAACATAGCACCAATTTCATCTGCGAGTTTCATTGACGTTTGAAAATCTCCTTCAGTCATATAGTTCTCTTTCTTAGAAAATTCAAGTAGATATCTCGATTCTTGAAGGGAACCATATGACATTTCTAAGAAGTTTCTATATACGGTATCACGGTTCCGTGCGAATCCTTCGACATAGTTGAGGATTACTGAGAGAGCAGCGCGCCGCAATTGTGAGGTGACGCCGTAAAGCTCCTCATGAGGAAATTTTTTTGTAAGTGCATATACAAAATGAACATATTCGTCCATCTTTTGTCGGAGTTTCTGATGGAACATTTCATTATTGTATGGCATAGTGGTTTTAATTAATCAATGAGCCATGTTCTATGTTTCATGTTACGTGTTACATGCTTTATGTTATATATTCATTCCGGTATAGAGGGGATGCGCGTCGGTGAGGTCAGTAACTTTTTTGCGCACGCGATCCTTCTCTTCTTCGTTATCCCTGTTCTTCAAGGTGCGGACAATCAGTTCCGCGATGGCCTGCATTTCCGGTTCAGTGAATCCCCGCGTGGTGAGCGCGGCAGTACCGATCCGTAAGCCAGACGGATCCATAGGTTTGCGCGGGTCGAAAGGAATCATGTTTTTATTGGTATAGATTCCCACGCTATCGAGCGTTTTTTCCGCTTCTTTTCCTGTAATTCCAAGCGTAGTAAGGTCGAGAAGCAAGAGGTGATTGTCGGTGCCGCCGGAGACGAGCCGTATGCCGTAGGAGGCGAGTGCAGCGCCCAAGGCCTGGCAATTTCTCACGATTTGCGCGGCGTAACTTTTGAATTCCCCGGTCATCGCTTCACGGAAGCAGACCGCTTTTGCGGCGATCACATGCTCCAGCGGCCCTCCTTGCATACCCGGCATAACCGCCTTGTCTATTTTTTCCGCATATTCCTTTTTTGAAAGAATAAATGCGCCGCGCGGGCCGCGCAAGGTCTTATGAGTGGTTGAGCTCACCACATGCGCATAGGGGACCGGAGAAGGATGCACCCCGCCGGCCACGAGCCCAGCAATGTGCGCCATGTCTACCATGAAGAGTGCGCCCACTTCATCCGCAATTGCGCGAAATGCGGTGAAGTCGATAGTGCGCGGATAGGCAGTGTATCCCGCAAGGATCAGTTTCGGCCGTTCGCGCAAGGCAATGGCGCGCACCTCATCCATGTCAAGCGTTTCTGTGTCGCGGCGCACGCCATAGGGGATGAAGCGGTAGAATTTGCCGGAAAAATTTACTGGGCTTCCGTGCGTGAGATGTCCGCCCGATGCGAGGTCCATGGCGAGGACCGTATCGCCCAGCTCAAGCAGCGCAAAGTATGCTTCCATGTTCGCGCTCGAGCCGGAGTGCGGCTGCACGTTTGCGTGTTCCGCGCCGAACAATTGTTTAGCGCGCTCGCGCGCAAGGTTTTCTACCACGTCAATCCATTCATTGCCGCCATAGTAGCGCTTGCCCGGATAACCCTCGGAATATTTATTCGTGAGGCAGGAGCCCATTGCTTCCAGCACGGCGGGCGAGGTGTAATTTTCAGACGCGATCATCTCTAAGCCCTGGCGCTGGCGTTTCAGCTCTCCTTGCATGGCATTGCTTAATTCTTCGTCTTGTTGGGTGAGGGTGGTAAAGGAAGGCATAATCAAATAAGTTCAAAGTTCAAAACTCAAATGTCAAAACTGTATGCGATCGGTGGGTAGTGTCTTGTTGTATCGGAATTTTCCGCCGAAGGCGGATCTGCCTCTGGCACGACAATCTTTTCGCGTACGTCAGCGTAAGGTCGGCGTAAGCCTGCCCGCCATAGCCTTGATGAAAATACGCTGCGTCAACTGAGAACAAACGATACGCTGTGTTACTCTCATTGATTGTTAGCAGGTTTGGCAGGCGGGTCCGCGATTAATGCCGAAGGCTTAATTTAATTACAACATAGTTTAATATATCGTTAAAATCTGCTAGAATTTACTGTATCACGTATTACCTATATTACCATATTTGTTTATGCGTACGCGACTCATATTCAATATCGCTATCATGGGAATAGCAGCATTATTGCCTTTTTTTGTATATGCGAGGGGAGACGCGGTGGTGATCTCTGCGGATGAGAACGTGCGGGGCGATGTCGTGCGCATGGGGAGCACGGTGCGGATCCTCGCGCCCGTGGACGGTGATGTGATAGTCGCGGGCGGCACTGTAGAGATCGCGGGGCCGGTCACCGGTGACGTGATTGCCATAGGGGGCGAAGTGCGCATCACGTCTGATGTCGGCGGGAGCGTGCGTGTGGCAGGCGGCACCGTGGAAATTTCAGGCAGCGTCGGCAGGGGCGTGTCCGTGGTGGGCGGAAGGGTGCAGCTTTCTGATGCATCGGAAGTGGGGTGGAGTATGACCGCGTTCAGCGCAGATGTGGCAATCAATGGGCGCGTGGGGCGCGATGTCCGTGTGTATGGGGGATCGGTGGCGGTTGCCGGAGAGATAGGAAGGGATCTAACGGTCTACGGCAGGAGCGGCGATCGCGTGACGCTTGAGCCGACCGCAATCGTGCATGGAGCAATGGATTATACTTCCCAAGAGCCTGCCGCTATCCGCGACGGCGCCGTCGTGGAAGGGGAGATGCGGTTCCACCAGATTTCAAGAGAGAGCGCCAAGGCCGCATTCGCGGCCCATGCCATTGCCAGCCTTATCCGATTGTTCGGTTTGATTGTGGTGGGACTCGTGCTCATTACGCTTGCCCCGAAGGCCATCGAGGTATTAGGTGAAAGGAAAAATGTGTGGACATTGAAAGGAGCGGGGTGGGGGCTGGTATGGCTCGTGCTCCCTCCTTTAGTCGCCCTCGCACTCCTGTTTACGCTCATCGGCGTGCCGCTCGCGCTTATCCTTGCGGCGCTATGGGCGGTAGGTTTGTATTGCGCGCAGGTCATCGTGGCGTTTACCCTTGGGAAACTACTTTTGGTGGATGTATTGAAATCAGAAGCCTCCCACAGGTTTTTCTGCCTCGCGGCTGGCGCCGCGGTATGGATTGCGCTTGTCTCCATCCCGATGATAGGATTGATGATCGGACTGGTGGGTACTATTCTAGGGCTCGGAAGCATGGTGGGGTATTTTAGAAAAGGTACTGCATAATAAGAGCGTAATGCAATTCAGTGTATTTCCGTGTAGGATTCAGTTTTTTCAGTGAGAAAAGTTTTTCACACTGAATGCACACGGAAGCATGCACTGAAACGACACAAAAATCGAACTACTACTGTTTACTATACTCAATTGCTATTCAAATTCCGATTCCATCGTCATTCCCGCCCCGTATCACGGTACGGGGCAAACCATGGCCTCGCGCAGGCGGGGCTCCGGCGGGAATCCAGACGCCGTCCTCGACCGAGATCGGGGAACACCAAAAGAAAATCGATGTTTTGTTTGTTTTTTATGTCTGGATTCCAGATCTCGGTCTGGAATGACAATCGGAATTAGGTTAGCAAGTTAGTATAATATGATTTCTCGCACATTGCAGGTCGCGCAATTAAGGAAAGAATTTGAAGATGCGGTGGAGAGCGCCACGCCCGAAGAAGTGAAGAGGGGGCGTTTGTTTGATTTGGATCAGGAGGGTGAAATCCGCGTGACACTGACCAAGGACCTGGTTGAGCGACTAGGCTTGAAAGCGTGGCTCGCGAATTACCGCGAGGAAGCATCGCACTCCACCGGCGGCATCCGCGGCCCGCAAAATATCAAATATTGGTGGGATTGGCGCTTCCCGCTCAATGGGCTGGGGGTGGCGCTTGCCACCATAGCAAAAGCGCAGGTTGTGCGGCAGGATGTGGGCGCGCGCAAGATCAGGAAAATCCTCGGGGGAGAGGTGCGCTATAACACCGCCGCCTATATGGATCTGATTGCGCGAATTGAAGCGGCGCTCGACATCGAAGTGCATTGTGTCCCGGGCAGGAAGACCTTGCCCATTTGGCTCGCGTCATTCCTCACGTTTATGCTAGATTATGACGGAGGAGAGTATGTGACTTCCTCGCACGGCATTTCCAGCAAGATTGCGACCAAGGATTTGAACAATGAAGGAGGGCAATTCATGCCCGAGATATCCCTCCGGTTTGTGGATGAAATAGAACGCATCATTCATGAAGCTGAAACTGACCCTAAGGGCCTTACCATTACCTTGGCGCCGCGCAAAGACTCTCGCATTATTGAGGATGTGGAAGGGATTCCCGCGTACCTTGCATATTTGCGCACAAGCGTTGCCACTCCTGAAAATATTGCACTTATTACGCAAGCGACCGGACAAGGATTTACCGCCCTGTTTGATTTTATCGGAGGTTGCATGCAGCGGACCATGGAGCCGCTCCTTGAGCAGCTTGGGGTGGCGGGCGCGTTCCGCTGGCATCATGGGGAGGAGGACCCTTTTTTCCATGGGGTGGGCAAAACACACAGGCTGAATCCGCAGACAGGTAAAGAGGAGTATTATGATTACTCATGCGATACGACCCTCATGGACGTAGTGAAGACCTTGGGGTACGAAGAAACGCTCCGCGGCAAGCCTGTGGGATTTCCCGTATTCATCACTGATCCGGACGGCGATCGGCTGGTGCTTGCAGAAGTGCAGGATGCGCAGAGGGTATCGGAATTGGATGAGCTCGGCATTGATTATATTCCTTTAGATGCGGGGAAAGTCCTCGTCATCTTTATGCCCAACCAGTCTTTTTTCATGACGTTTGATTTCCATGCGCGAAGCTTAAAAGCTTCAGGGTGTTGGGGCGACCACGACCGATTTATGATAAAGACTACGCTTTCCGCGGCGTTCTGGGATGAATGGGCTGCAGTAAGCCGCGTGGCGGTGGTGAACGTCCCGGTGGGTTTCAAGGAAATATCCCATGTCATGAAAAAGGTGGAAGCGCAGTTACACACAAGCGCAGACCGACGCAGACTGAATACGCAGACCGACGCAGACGATATTCTAGTGCGCGATATATATGGGAAAACTATTAATCTTGGCAAAAATCCACGGCTGCTTTTTGGCGGCGAGGAAAGCGGCGGCATGATTATCGGCCCGGAAGAGCTGGTGGCAAGCCGTGCGGGCAGGCGGGCGATCGCCATGCGGGAGAAGAGCGCGGGAGAAGCGTCCATTATTACCGCAGCGCTCGCTACTCATTTGTTTTTAGCGAAGAAGACTTTCTTGGATTATTATGTGAGCATTTTGGAAGAGTATCACATACGTTATCGCTATAATGTCCGCGGCCAAGTCGCTTATTACAATGAGAGCGAACCTGATCCGGTGAAGCTCATGAAGGCAAAACAGGGAGGCGAGCGGGTTCGGGACAAGAATGACACTTACTTTTTAACGCTAGCCGTAGCCAGAAAAGAAGGGCTCATCACCGTGGCGCACGCGCGTGAAATATTGAGTGAAGCCTTTCCGCATCTGCAGTTCCACAATTTGGTTGATGTGCGTTTTGTCGGGGACGGCACCATGATGGTGTTTGAAGACAAATCAATTGAGGTGCGCAAATCAGGCACGGATGCGAAAACGCGCGCCGCGGCATTTGGGGTTCATAGGGAAGAGTGCCAGCGCTACATGGACGCGTTCTTGCATTATCTCGGCGACATCACGCCCGCCTATGCGCGACTGATACCGGACGCGTATCGCGCGCAGGTTCCCCAAAAGGCAAAAGAATTGTATATGCAGTACTTGCGGGAGGATTAACAATATTTTCTGGTGTGTTGTTATGGCATTAAGTGCATATTTGGAGCATATCTTGAAAGACGCGGAGGAACTCCCACCCGCACGGCCTTATATAAATCACGCGGTGGCATTTAAACAGCCAGTGACGCCGCGCGAGAGGGCAGAGGCGCTTGAGAAGGCGGGCCTTAATGTCTTTTTTTATCCCGCAGCATTGATAAACGGCTGCGACCTCCTGTCCGATTCCGGGACCGGTGCCATGACGAATGAGCAGTGGGCGTCGCTCCACTACGGAGATGAAGCGTACGGCTCCAACCAAGGGTATTTTCTTTTGCGGGAACAAGTGCGCCATACGTTTGGAGATTTATTTTTCAATAATCTCACTGGCAGTTTCAACGCGTTCCTCTTCCATCAGGACCGGGCGGCCGAGTGCGCGCTGTTCACCCAAATAGGGAAACTTGGCACGGGGTTGATTATTCCCAGCAACGGCCATTTTGACACGACGCACGCGAACATCGAGGCGAATGGCATGCGCGCGCTTAATTTATTTTCTCCCGCACTGAAGCGCAAAGAGGATTCGTCCGCGTTTAAGGGCGACATGGACACGGAGAGGTTCATACAGTTGCTGGAGGAGTCGCGCGCGAAGGTGCCGCTCGTGTACCTTACCATTACGAACAATACCGGCGGCGGACAGCCGGTATCGCTTGGCAACATTGCGGAAGTGGCCCGCATCGCCCATGCGCAGGGAATTCCCCTCTTTTTGGATGCGTGCCGTTTTGCGGAAAATGCCTGGTTTATACAGCAGCGCGAGCCAGGATACCGCGAGAAAGCCATTCCTGATATTGTCAGAGAAATATTTTCATACGCGGACGGCTTTACCATCAGTTTCAAGAAAGACGGGCTGGCAAACATGGGTGGGGGATTATTTTTAAAAGAAAATGGGCTTTTTGTCCGAAAATATCCCCGTATGTCCGACGCGCTCACCAATCATCAGATTCTCACGGAAGGGAATCCCACATATGGCGGGCTTTCGGGGCGCGATATCATGACGATCGTCGAAGGATTGAAGACGGTGGTGCGGCAAGAGTATCTTGATTACCGGACATCGCAGGTGCAGGCGTTCGGGGAACATATGAAAGAGTTGGGTCTTCCCGTGCTCACCCCCGCCGGCGGGCATGCGGTGTATATGGACATGACGGAATTTTTTTCTGATACCCGGATGCGACACGAGGATTTCGGCGGTATCTCGTGTACCGCGCTGCTGCTTGCCGCCTATGGACACCGCGCGTGCGAGCTTGGCGATTTCGCGTTTGGGTCGTATGATACGGTAGCGGGGAAAGACAATTTCCCGGAAGTAAATTTCGTGCGCTTCGCAGTGCCGCGCTTGCGCTATGAGCGGGAGGATTTGGAAGCGGTTGCGGGCGCGGTGAAGGCGCTCTATGACCGCCGCGACGAGATGCCTCCCGTGCGGGTCACCTATGGCCGCGATCTCCCTTTAAGGCATTTCAAAGCGCGGTTTGAGTTTATTGATTAAGAATATGAACAACTAAGACTAGAATTGTATGGTGACCCGGAGAGAATTTCTAAGTGGATTATTCAGCCCGCATGGTGAAGAAGAGAAATCAGCTCCTTCATTTGAGAAACCTGTGGAACCAGAAATGGCGGAGCAAAGATTATTCGAGCGTGATACGTTTACCATCAATGATAAGAGAGTGGAATTTTACGGCATTGTGCATGATATTAAATTACCAGAAAGGTACTGGAAAGTTTTGGAGGACGCGATACAACGTGCATCTATAGTGGTACTAGAGTATGCGCCTCAAGCGTCAGGGTTATATGACCGTTCGTTCATAGCTAAACACAGAGAGTCTCTCAAGAAGTATTTTCCGGACTTCGCTGAGCTTGAGGATATAAGCGACCAGGAGATTTTTGAAGCCTTGATCCGAGAACCATCTCTTCACTTTTATCGTGAAATGGAAAATCTTGCCGCACGGCACAAGAAGCGCATCGTCACGATCGATCCGCACCTGTTAGCGCATGAGAAGATCCATGAACTGTATAAAACCGATCAGAAGGCGGATCTTATTAAGTCGCTTGGCATGGTTGGCGGTGCTACGGGAGTGCTTCTTTCCGCGATATTGCGAAAAAAATTGATAGGAGAGCACGTACGCGGCGAAAATGGTGAGAATAAAAAAGAAGAGGACTCCTCTTCAACTTACACACGGAGGCGCTTCCTTGACACCACGCTTAAGGCTGGTATTGGTATCTCTGCTACGGTAGGAGCATTGAGCACCCTTTCAAAAGGGGCGCAGATACTTGGCCATCCTGAGTACGGCAAGAAATTGGGATATGACGATCAGTTTGTCGGACGCGAGGAGAATCCATTGGGAGCTTTCTTGTATGATGAAGTTGATTTTAAAGATGTCATGATTGCGAAAGGGATGGATGAAGTGACTCAACATATGCACGCGGAAGACGAAGAGGCGGCCATGATTTATGGTTTCTTTCACAAAACTGGAATCGGCCATTATTTACGTTCGCCTCGCGAGCGAGCGGCACGAGAGCAGTTGTACGCACCCTATAAGGGCGCCGTTGGGCCGCATAAATTGCGGATGTATGAATACGATGGTACAAAAGAGGAATGGAGGAAAATAGAAGAGAGGAATATCACATAAATGAAATGCCCCTCCGGGGGATACCCGAAGGGCGTGATTGAGGGAAGTATAGCATTGGGAGCTGAACGTATGCAAAAACGACTGAACAACTACGCATTCATCGACAGCCAGAATGTAAACCGTGCGGTAGAGGAGATGGGGTGGCAGCTTGACTTTAAGCGATTTCGTGTCTATCTGCGAGAGAAGTATGGCGTAACACGAGCATACTTATTCTTGGGGTATCTTCCTCATCAAGAGAATATGTATCGTTCCTTGCAAGCATACGGTTATGTGTTAGTATTCAAGCCAGTACTCCCGCGCCGCGATGGAGATGTAAAGGGGAGCGTGGATGCGGAGCTCGTGCTCCAGGCGATGATTGACTATCAGGAATATGAACAAGCGGTGATCGCGACGAGCGACGGCGATTTCTATTGTCTCGTGAAATACCTCTATGAACGACACAAGCTCATGCGGCTCCTGGTACCCAATCGGTATAAGTATTCTGCGTTATTGCGGCGTGCGGCGCCCTCGGGGCACGCGATCGCCTTCATGAATGATCTGCGGCATCGCGTTGAATATACAAAACACCTCCGGCAATTACCGGAGGTGAGAATCGGGGGGTCTACATAAAGACGAAACTTCATGCGTGCCCTACCCGTGGTGATTCTCGCTATCAGTATATATTAACATTATCCTTTGTCAAGATGTTAGGTATTCTTTCATCAGGTTTGGGAGGGTTGCTATTTGCCCGCGAGCTCGCACAGCATGCCGCGGATGCCGGCTTTCTCTATTGGGGCGATACGGCGCACGGGCCGTATGGGTCGCGTTCGGTGGAGCAAGTAAGCATATGGGTGCGGGAGGGTTTAAAATTTTTGGAAAAAAAGGGAGCAGAGGTTATTGTGGTGGCTTCGGGAGACGCATCAGTCGCGTCGCGATTTGCAGATCCGCGGAAATCAACGACGCAGATGTATCCGGAGGTGAATGTCCCTGTGATTGACTATTGGGATGCGCAAATCAAGGCGGCGCTTGCTGCCACAAAGAAAAAAAGAGTGGGGTTTTTCGGGTCGCGATTGGTGACGGAGCGCACAGGAATGTTGGGACTGGAACTGCAGGGAGTGGCGGTATTGAAAAAAGCAGTGGCGGCGCTCGCGCCTTTAATTCTTGAAGGCGAGGAAGCGCGCGGAGAAACGCGCCGTTTAGTGCGCGCGCATTTGCAGTGGTTCAAGACCCAGAATATTGATGTGCTGATTCTGGGGTCAATGCATTATGTCCGCGTGTTCGATGATATTCAGGCAAAGATGGGGAAGAGGGTTACGGTCATTAATCCGGTACGGGCGCTCCTCGATTTATTCGTCGCAATGGGGGTTTCTTCCAAGGGGGGAACGCGTCAATTTTTCCTTACTGATATCACGCCGCGGGACCTTGATATTGCCGGTGCGTGGTTTGGCAGAGGGGTGCACTGTGAGAAGGTATAAGAACACTGTCATCATTTTTCTGCGTACGTCCCAGTCATTCGACCACAGTTATGCAACGTGGCAGGCGGGGCAGGCAATATTTGATGACAGTTTGGATTAATATTATTATTGAGATGATATGAAAAAAAGAGATTGTAGTATCGGTTTTATCGGTTTCGGGAGGATGGGGTCGATTTTGGGCAGCGCGTTGGTGGAAAGCGGCTGCGCGCGTCCGGGGGAGATCGTGGTATTTGAAAAAGACCGGAGAAAGAGGCGGATATTGAAGCAGTTTGCGTTGGCGGATTCTGCGCAAGAGGTAGTGGATCGCGCGAAGGTGATATTCGTGTGCGTGCGGCCTTTGGAGGTGCGAGAGGTGGCGAAGAGCATTGTGATAAAGAAAAACACAATTATTATTTCGATCGCGGCGGGCGTCAATCTTGCGATGCTGCAGCGGATGTTTGGCAGGTCTGTAATGAGGGTTATTCCCAGCTATACGCAGAAAGCACTATCTGGAGTATTGCTCTATTGCCATGCGAAAGGCTTGAGCCGGCAGAGTGTGGGGGAAATCCTGAAACTTTTAAAGTGCATTGGAGAACCGATTCAAGTGCCAGAAAAGCTGTTAGAGATAGCCACTGACCTTTCAAGCTGCAGCCCTGCATTCTGGGCTTTTATGGCAGACACGTTCGTGAGAGAAGCAACACGGCTGGGATTATCGAATGTGCTTGCCCAGCGCATAACCACTATGGCCATGCTTGGGACTTCAAAAATACTTGTGCAAGAATCACACTTGGAACGCGTTATTGACCATGTTGCCACGCCCGGCGGCATCACGCGGGAGGGCATCGAGGCGCTCGAGAAAGAGTTTCCGCATACGGTGAAGGAGATTTTTCGTGTTACGGGGAAGAAGTATGCGTTATTGCGGAAGAGGATTGAACGTCTGTAGCGTCGGAGCTCGTCTCCGACCTCATGGGTGGCAGACAAGCTGCCACGCTACAATTATTGTCTTAATTTAGGCGGGTATGAAAATTTCCGTGAACGGAAACATAGTCCTCCAAAAAGACGCGTTCATCACCATCGCCGATAAGGCAGTGTGGTACGATTTCGGCGTGTATGAAAATATCAAGGTGCTGCAAGGGACGCTCATGTGGCCGGAAATGCACATGAAACGGCTGTTCACCTCGGCAGAGGTAATAGGGCTTGAGCTTGGCGAGACGGAAGAGACGCTTCTGCGGTGGGTGTGTGAGTATGCGGAGGCATTGAAGCTGAAAGACCATATAATTAAAGTGTGCGCCTACGGCGATGCCGACAAAAATACCCGCGCGACCGTGTATCTGTTTGCCATAGGATTAACATTTTATCCCGACCAGTTCTATGCCAAGGGCGTTGCGGCCATTACATTTGCAGGGGAGCGCAATTTGCCGAATGCTAAGTCAATGGATACGCTATTGAATTTTCTTGCATTCAGGGAGGCGAAAGCAAGGGAAGCGTTTGAAGCGCTTCTGGTAGACCATGAAGGCGACATACGCGAAGGATCGCGGTCAAACCTCTATATCGTTGAAAAAGGAATAGTCATTACGCCGCCGTTATCAGACGTTTTGGAAGGTGTCACGAGGATTTTGGTACTTAAATTGCTTAAAGAGAATGACATTGCCCTTAAGGAAGAACGAATATCAAAAAGCCGCCTGATGGCGGCAGATGAAGTGTTTGTGACGGCAACAAGCTCCAACGTGATGTCGGTGGTGGAAATTGACGGTAAAAAAATCGGTGCGGGGACGCCGGGAGAAGTCACGAAAAGAATAATAAAGCTCTATCGCGAGATGCAGAAAGAATATCTTAGGAGTAAGAGTTCCTAAACATCCGTGCCATACTTTCATACGTAACGATCTCAATCAATGAGATTTTTTTGTTTTAGGTCATCAAAGAGGAGAAGGCTCGCGGGGGTCGTTTTTGATTTTTGGGCGTAGTTGAAGTAGTCACATTGAGCAACTTCATTACTTGGGGTGGGGATGCCATTAAAGTCCGCAGTATAGCAGGTGAGGCGAACAAAGGTGTCGATAGGTTTGCCGTACGCTTGCGCCTGAAAGGTGCCATAGTAACGGATACTTGAAGGAACGAGGTCGAGATTCAACTCTTCTCTCACCTCACGTATAAGCGTTTGTTCATCTGATTCTCCCGCAAAGCGTTTACCTCCCGGCATGAACCATGCGTCCTTACCTTTACTCAAGGTGACAAGGATTTTTTTGTCCTTGAGATGAATCCAAGCGAGTTTGTCTATTATCATACAATAGGTTTTAAACCCTTCTTTATTTCCATGATTGGTTTACTGTCCGCCGAGGATGAGGGGAAGGCCTTCGTTGCCTGCGCCGATGACGATTACTTTTGCATTCGGCGAGCTGGCGAGTTTTTCCGTCGCCTCAATGCCTTTCCATTTCAAGAGCTCGGCGCTTATTCCTTTCGCCACGATGTTCTGGAAATCAGAAATGCCTTGCGCTTCGATGCGTTTGCGCTCAGCTTCCTGCTTTTCTTTTGTCAACACAAATTCCATCCGCTGACTGTCCTGCTCGGCGCGGAGCTTTTCCTCGATTGATTCAGTAAGGCGGGCGGGTAAGCCCACGCGCCGGAGCGGCGTGGATTCGACGGTGATACCGCGCGGCGCGACAATATCCTGAAGTTGTTGGGTGATATGCACCGCGAGCTCTTCCCGCACAGAGGTGTAGAGCGCTTTAGCATCATACGCGGCGGTCACCCCGCGGCTTACGGAACGGAATTGCGGTTCAAGGATAATGGCAGCATAGTTCGACCCAACGCTTTTATACACTTCCGTCGCTTTCTCGGGATTAAGGTGGTACAAGGCGCTGATCTCCAATTGGACCGTGAGGCCTTCTTTTGACGGTACGTCCAGCAACTCTTTGATTTCTTGGGTCTTTACGGACATTTTTATTATTTTCGCCATGGGATTTACGGGGAAATTAATTCCCGCCTGCAGGATGCGTCCTGATACATTTCCGAAAAAATCAATAACTCCCACGTTTCCCGCAGGGATAAGGGCAAAGCACGACAATACGAGCAAGAGGCCGCCTACTACGAACGCGTTAATCTTCAGCGCGTTGGTAAATTTTATCACAGGAAGAGGATAAGGGGACACCGTGCCTTTTGGCATTTTATTAAGAAATGTAACGAGTATTCCTGCGCCGAGTAATATAAGTGCGATCCAAAACATATATGGTAAGTTAGTAATGAATAAATAAATTCGACGTTAGAAATTATCCGAAATAATCTATTTTCATTTTTTCACGGACAAGCGCCATTGTCATTTTTGCCTCTTGCAGGGCGCGCGCGGTTCCTGTGCGAAGAATATCATCGACAAGCGCGGGATCCTTTTCATACTTCGCGCGCCTTTCTTGGATGGGCGAGAGGAACGCGCTGATCTCCTTAGCCAGTTGTTCCTTGAAGGCGGCGTAGCTCTGAAGGTGCGCGAATTCCTGTTCAATGGTTTTTATGTCCTTGCCCGTGACGAGCTTATAATACGTCATAAGGTTTGCTATTTCCGGTTTTTTCTCGGGGTCATATTTGATTTCCGAACCGCTGTCGGTCTTCGCGGTTTTTATTTTATCTTTCACGATTGTGGCGTCGTCAGAGAGGTATATCGCGTTATTCAGTGATTTGCTCATTTTCCTGCCGTCGAGCCCTGCGAGCCGCCCGAGCAAGGAAATTTTTGCTTCCGGGAGGGGGAAGACATCGCCGTAGATGGCATTGAATTTTTCTGCAATTTCCCGTGTCTGTTCAATCATGGGCAGCTGGTCTTCGCCTACGGGTACGAGATGGGCGCGGCAGAAGAGAATGTCGGCTGCCTGGCTGATGGGGTAGCCCAAAAATCCATAGGTTACCTTGCCTCCCTTGAAGAGGTGCCCTTTCTCTTGGATTTCCGTTTTCACTGTAGGGTTTCTCTGGAGCCTCTGCAGCGTGACAAGATTGGAAAAGAAAACGGTGAGCTCGGCGATTTCCGGTATGAGCGACTGGATGAAGAGCGTCGCGCGCGAGGGATCTATGCCCACGGCAAGATTGTCCATTACCACTTCCCGGACATGCTGGCGCACGTATTCAGGATGGTTGAAGTTGTCGGTGAGGGCCTGCACGTCCGCGACCATGATAAACGTGTCGTAAGCATCCTGGAGACTGACGCGATTGGCAAGCGATCCGGCATAATGTCCAAGATGCAGTTTGCCGGTCGGCCGGTCGCCGGTGAGGATCCTCTTCTTAGGAGTAGGCATAGGTCAATTAAGACGGATAAGTCTGATAGGTCCGATAAGACGGATAAGTTGAATAGGGCGGATAAGTATGATGAGCCTGATAAGTCGGATAGGTCTGATAGGACTTATACTTCGATGATCACGGGGAGGATCATCGGCCGGCGCTCGGTGCGCTGGAAGAGGAACTGTCCGATTTCATTCCGCACCTTGTCTTTCAGGTAGACTTCGTTGGCCGGCTGACGGGGATCGCGGTCTTTGAGGATTTGTTTCACCTTCATCCTCACGTCTTCGATCAGCGCTTTTGATTCTTTTAGGTAGACAAATCCGCGGGAAATAATGTCAGGATTATGGACCAAGTTTCCGGTGCGCGAATCAATGGTCGCGATGAGCACCAGCATGCCGTCCTCCGACATGATTTGCCGGTCTCTAAGCACCACTTCCGACACGTCGCCCACCCCCAAGCCGTCCACAAACACGTAATCAGTAACGACTTTTTCGTTGAGGATGCGTCCGCCGCGCGCGGTGAATTCTACGACGGAGCCGTTATCAGGTATGAAAATGTGGTCTGCGGGGATCCCCACTTGCTGCGCGAGCTTTGCATTCATTTTTAGGAATGAATGGTTTCCGTAAATGGGGATGAAGTTCCGCGGTTTCACCATGGTATAGAATGCTTTCAGGTCTTCCTGCCGGGCGTGCCCTCCCGCATGGATATCCATCATTTGGTAATGGATGACTTCGGCGCCTTCGCGGTAGAGGCCGTCAATCAGGCGTTGTACCGAGCGTTCGTTTCCCGGAATGACCGAGGAAGAGAACACGACGGTATCTCCGGGTTCGATGTGCAGATAGCGGTGTTCGCGGTTTGCGATGCGCATGAGCACGGCGTTATCCTCGCCCTGTGCGCCGGTGCAGAGGATGACGATCTTGTTTGGGGCGTAATTTTTCATCTCTTTGGGAGTGATGAGCGTGCCCCGTTTTATCTTCATATAGCCGAGCTCTTTCGCAATCTCAAGGTTGCTCTTCATGCTGAAGCCTTCCACGATGATATGCTTGCCCGATTTCTCCGCCGCAAAAATGATTTGCTGGATGCGGGAAAGGAGCGAGGCAAAGGTGCCCACGATCATTCTGCCCGGGGCTTTCGCCACGATGTCTTCGATGTTGGATTGGATCTCTCCCTCGGTGAGCTGTTTGCCGGGCTGGGAGGCGTTGGTAGAATCGGCGAGCACGCAGAGGACATTTCTGTGCCCGAGCGCCATAATTTTATCCATATCCGTAGGGGTGAGGCTGTTGGGATCCGGATCAATTTTGAAATCGCCAGTGTGTACGACTGGCCCTAGGCCCATGTCGAGCACCACGCCCAAAGATCCCGGCACATTGTGGGATACCGCGAAGAAGTCTATGTGGAACGCGCCAAGTGTTAAGCGGCTGTCGTGCGTGATCGTTTGCAGCCTTAAAGGGGCGGTATGGAAGTCATCCTGGCGTTTGCGGATTATGCCGAGCGTCAGGTCTGAGCCGAAAATGACAGGGTTGCCCAGCTTATGGATAAGGTGAGGGATGGCGCCGATATGGTCATAGTGGCCGTGGGTGATGATCACGCCGCGTATTTTCTTTTCTTTTCCCTTGAAATAGGAAATGTTGGGGATGATGTAATCAATGCCCGGCATGTCTTCTTCGGGGAATTGGAGGCCCATGTCGACGATGACAATATCGTTTTTCGTTTCAAAAGCGACCATGTTGCGGCCTACTTCTTCGCAGCCCCCTATGGGGATAATGCGCAGGCTTTCAGGGCCTGCGCGGCGTGCAGCGCCCATGGTCATGGGGCGAAGCGGCGCAAGTGCAGGACGCCGCAATGGTTCTCTCACGGGAGCGGTCGGTGGCGGAAGTGCGGTTCTGCGCGCGTTGGCAAAAGCGAGCCTGGGAACAGGACGCCGGCCGCGCACGAAACGCCGCCTTGCGGGAGACGCACTTTTTGATGGCGCATGTGCGGGCGTTCCCCGGCGTGAGCCAAGGGGAGCGCGTGCATCTGATGCAATGCGCGATTGGTTTGTTGTTGGTTGCATGGATTCGTTGGTTATAAGTAAATAAGAAAGATGATTAAATGGATTAAGGTTATAGAAATGAACCATTAGTAATATGGTATTGCTTCGCCGCGGTTGCCGCCTTTCTTGCTGCGGAACTCGTCCCGCTTCGCGGGACTCAAACAGTCCTCACGGCGAAATGCGGCAACCCGCGGCTGGTCTATATTTAAAAGGGTTTATCCCCCTGGCATCCCGGGGTGAACCCAAGATTATTAATTCATGCCCAGAGGGAGAGTCGAACTCCCATGACCTTGCGGTCACATGGCCCTGAACCATGCGTGTCTGCCAGTTTCACCATCTGGGCTTGGATATTTGGAAAAAATATCTGCGTAAATCCGCGTGAAGGCCAAGCGTGACGATCGGCGTTTATCCGCGGTTAGCGCCGACCGAGGGGAGGCCTAACTTATCTCAATTTCCACTGCGTCTCCACATACCATTCGTTGATATGGGAGAAGCGGTCTGAAGGAGTGGTGAGTCCTTGCAGGGAAATTCCCTGCACTTTTCTATCGACGAGATAGGAATAATAGGGAGTGAGGAGGAAGATCGCAGGGCGTTCCTGGATAAGGAGCTGCTGAAATGCCGCGTAGCTCTCGTCCCTCATTTTGAGATCTGTGGTTTTGCGCGCCTCCTCGAGTAGCTTATCGGCATCGCGGTTGGAAAAGTCTGAAAGGTTCAAGCCCCTCTCGCCGATCCCGGAGGAGTGCCAGAAGGGATAAGGATCAGGATCAATGCCGGTGGTCTCTCCGATGAGTAGCGCCTGATAGGCGCGCGGCCGGATAATATCCTGCGTGAGCCGCGCGGGATCGACGATCTCAAGATTAGTGCCTACGCCGATGCCTTGCCACTGCTTTTGGATTATTTCCGCCATGCGATACAACTCCGGTACGTTGAGAGTGGTGAGTCTGATTTGGAGATCTTGTTTTAGGGTCGCATGGTGCCGTATACTCCCTCCTTCTGGCAGGGTCCAGCCATTCGCTTCGAGCGCCGCGATTGCGCGCGGGGCATCAAAGGGCGTGGAGGTTGCATTCGCGCGGTAGCCAATGGCGCCGGGAAGCAGGGGGCCGTTGATTAACTCGCCTTGGCCTTGCAGCGCGTCAGCGAGAAGTTGTGAGCGGTCTATGGCAAGAGAGAGCGCTTCTCGCACCGCGCGAGTCGCGAGGATGTCGTTTTCTTTGGTGTTAAAGAATATAGCGGTATATTGAGGGATTTGCAGGCGATGTTGCGCGAGGCTGCTTCTTACAGTGTGCATGTTCTCAAGCGATTCCCGCGAGATGAGTGCGAGCCCGTCGATGATTTTATTTTTTAATGCATTCACCGCGTCTGTGGTTTCTGAATAAAATTTTATGGTCAAGGAAGTAATATACGGTGTATGCGGCACTCCTTGCGTGCGCGGGAGGAAAGTATATGAGCGTATCGCGCCGCCGGGGTCTTTGCTCAGCGATTGGAACTGGTAAGGGCCCACGCTTATCGGTTTGGTATTGAGCTCGGTGAGGAGCGCATGCTTTGGTTCGATATTTGCCCACAGGTGGGAGGGGAGCAGCCCGAGGGTGAGATTTTCAATGAAAGGGGCGGAAGGGTCTTTGAGCGTGAGACGCGCGGTGTGGCTGCCTATAGTTTCGACCGTGACTTCCTTAAAATTCTGCTGCAGAGGGCTGTGGTACTCGGGATTCTGGATCGCCTCGAGGGTAAATTTAATATCTTCGCTCGTGACCGGCTCCCCGTCTGACCACGTGAGGTGTTCGCGTAGGGTAATGGTGTAGGTCTTCGCGTCCTCGGATACCTCTACTTTTTCTGCGAGATCCGGCTCCGGGATCCCGTGAGCGCCGAAACGGACAATCCCTGCAAAGAGCAGTTTAGTGAGGTCGCGATCCACTTCATTCGACCCTGCATAGAGGGGATTGAGGTACTGGGGCGAACCTACGATCCCTTCGGTGTAGGCGCCGCCCACCGCGGGGATGCGGGTAAATACTCTCTGCCAGAGCTGGACTGACATCCACGCGCCCGAGGCAAGGGCGATGAGGAAGAGCATCGCAAATTGCTTCCGTTCTTGGGCGTTAAGGACGCGAAAAAAATAAGTGAATTGCTTGAGGGAAGGAACACGGCGTCCGGAGAGCTGCTGGATAAGCATGTGATCAATCGTCGCGCTGGTATGCTGGCGCAACGACCCCAAGACTCGGCGCACGCCAGAGGCAAGAGCAGTTCCTACCCGTCGTAGGTAATTGCGTTTCATTCTTAGAGAATTGATTATTGGAGAGAGACTTAGACGTTGGCTTCGATGAGGATCCTGACAATCCCCACTATGAAGAAGAGGACCGCGGTCACCACGGTGGCGATGAAGATGAATTTTTCCGCGCCGCGCCGTACGCCGTACACCTCGCCTGATCCGCCAAACGCCATGCCCATGCCGCTTCCGCGCTGCTGGAGCAATACCTCAATGATAAGGAGGACCGCCAATATGGCCTGCACAATACTGAGCGTATTGTTCATAACAACAAGAGGAGTATAACACGCACACGTTTAGGCGCCGTAAAAAAATAACATATCCAACCTATTGACATTATAGTTCCGGAAAACAAGGCCAAACCTTGTAGTTAAAAGAAATGTTATTTTTTAAGCGCCCTTAAGGAAGTGCGTGAATATCACACTAAATAGAAGATTCTGAATAACGAGAGAATTGTGACATATCTACCCTATCACAAAACACCCCAATGCGTCAAATGCTTGATGAGGATGAACGCCTTGCGGCTGCCGATTAGGGCGCTTAATTCTTCGCGGGAAACGCGCCGCAGGGCTTCCACCGATCCATAGGTGGTAAGGAGCAGTTGTCTGGTTTTGGGGCCGATGCTTGGGAGCGCGTCAAGGCGCGAGAGAGTGAGCTGTTTCGCATGGCGGCTGCGGTAGTGAGTGATAGCGAAACGGTGCGCTTCATCGCGCACGCGGTCAAGGAGGAGGAGCGCGGGGCTGGAGGGAGGTAGTTTAATGATCGTTCGGATTTCTCGTTGCAAAACACGCCAGTCGTTCGGACTGCCCGCAGAAAAAGACGCGGTTGACTTCCCCAGCGAGGAAGTCACCGCTCGGCTCTCGGCTTCGCTCGCCCCGCCCGGCGGGGCGCCATGCCCGCGAAGCCTCCGAGACGCTTTTTCTTTCGGGCGATCCTCACTGAAGGAGTTGAGTGTGGATGGTTTTGTAACGGTAATCCTCTCTCTCGTGAGTGTAAAAATTGTCTCACCCGCGCGCGGTTTTCTTCCTCGCCCCTTTGCAAGGGAGAGGAGAGGGATGTCGAGCGCATATTCGGCAAGCACCGCGTGCGTTGCATTGAGTTGGGGCACGCCGCCGTCAATGACAATAAGGTCGGGCAACGGCCATTGGTCAGTTTGTCGGTTTGTCGGTTTGTCAGTTGCCAGTTTGTGAGTGGATGAGTGTCTGCGTAAATCCGCACTTGATCCGCGTTGACTTGCCTGCGCAGGCGGGTCTGCGACACTATGGGAGAGGCGGCGGCGGAGGACTTCGGCAAGCATCGCAGGATCATTGCTTCCTGTGACTGTTTTGATGACGAACCGCCGGTAGGCGGAAGGGTGGAGGACGCCCTGCGCGAGCACGGTCATGGCGCCGACCGCATACGATCCTTGGATATTGGAAATGTCATAGGCTTCAATGCGCGCGGGGGGGAGAGGAAGATGCAGAAGATTTTGGAGCGTCTCAAGGCTCTCGCGCGCCTGCGCAGACGCGCGCGCTTCGATGCCGCCGCGGCGCATCAGTTCTTGGCGCGCATTTTCCTGACCCATCAAGATAAGCTTTTTCTTTTTGCCGCGTTTGGGGACTGCCACCATAATGCGCCCGGGGAGCGGCGAGAGAAGAGGAAGCGCGGTGTATACTTGCGGCGGAATGTCGCCAGTGCGGGCATAGTAGAGGCTGATAAACGCTTCGAGCGCTTCCTGTTCATTGGCGCCTTCTGCGTGGGCAAGGGGGAATAGGAGCCGTTCAGTGAGCGCGCCGTCACGGATTTTAAAAAGGTTTACCATGAAATGCGCGCCCTCGCGCGCCGCGCTCATGATGTCATAGGATTCCCTTTTTACGCTCACGATGGATTGGCGGGCGGTGATGGCACGCAGCGCGGCGATTTGGTCCCGCAGTTTTGCCGCAGATTCATATCGTCGCTCATCCGACTCCCTCTGCATCTGACTTTTGAGTTGCGCAATAAGCGTGCCGTAATGCCCGCGGAAGAAGGGGAGCATGCGGCGGATGATGCGCGTGTAGTGGGCAGGGCTCACGATGCCGACGCAGGCGCCGGGGCAGCGGCCGAGGTGGTAATTGAAACAAGGGCGAGAAGGGGGATGTGGTGAAGGCAGAGCACGATCGTTCGCGGCCACACGATTTTCTTGCTGCGGAACTCGATAGTCCGCTCGGGCTATTCTTGGTGAAACACGCCAGTCGTTCGGACTGCCCGCAGAAAAAGACGCGGTTGACTTCCCCAGCAAGGAAGTCACCGCTCGGCTCTCGGCTTCGCTCGCCCCGCCCGGCGGGGCGCCATGCCCGCGAAGCCTCCGAGACGCTTTTTCTTTCGGGCGATCCTCACTGAAGGAGTTGAGTGTGGAGGGTTTCATGAGAATATCCCTAGCTGAGGGAAAAGTATTTCGTCCGCCTATGCGAGAAGGGGAAGAGAAGGAAGAGGGTGGTTCGGTGCAGTACGGGAAGATGCGTTTGGCGAGGCGGAGCGCGGTGTAGGCGTGGCGCGCGGAAGTGTAGGGGCCGAAGAGAATGGAGTGCGAGCGCTTGGGGAGCAAGGGGCGGCGCACGGTAGAGACGTCAGCCCACGCGCGGTCGAAATCGAATTTTATATAGACGTAGGATTTATCGTCCGCGAGTATGATGTTATAGGGCGGATGGTGGCGTTTGATGAGTTCTGCTTCAAGAAGCAGCGCTTCGGTTTCATTGGACACGAGTATCGTTTCGAGAGAGGCGATGCTGTTCACCATGAGCTGCTTTTGGGGAGAAAGTTTAAGCGAGGGGGCGACGGTCTTTTTTGTCACGCGGAAATAGGAGCGGACGCGGCTGAGTAACCGTTTCGCCTTGCCGATATAGAGAATATTCCCCTTCCCATCTCGGAAAAGATATACCCCCGGGCGAGGGGGTAGGGTGCGCAATTGGTCAAGGAGGCTCTTTGGTGGCATACTTACCTTATAACGCGTTTCAATCTTCCGCGTGCTTCTGCGTAATAATCAGCGTTCTTCCGCTTCTAATCTTCATAGAAGCAGACCCACCTGCCAGCGCCTTTGATTATGAGCACACTGTAGTATGATTATAGGTTTAGCGTCACGGTCGCATCTCATATCAGGGGATAGGCCATGGCGGGCAGGTATACGCAGAAAGTTAGGCAGATTTACGCAGATATTGAATTACGAATCATAGTGTAACCATTTAACTTTAACGCCTTATGGACATTAAAACAATCATGACCAAAAATGTAATTTCCTGTAATCTCGAAACCACGGTGGCGGAGATTGCGCGCTTGCTTTTTGACCACAACCTCACGGGGATGCCAGTGGTGGATAAGGCCGGGAAAGTGGTCGGTATTGTGACAGAGTATGACCTCATGAGCAAGAATATGGGGGTGCATATCCCCACCTATATGAGGCTTCTTGAATCGTTGGGGCAGAGCGAGGTGGGCACGAGGATTCGGGACGAGCTTGAAGCGATCTTGCGCACGACTGCGCGGGAGATTATGACTGACAAGGCAGTCACGGTGCGTCCTGACAGCACGGTCGAGAGCGCGGCGCTTATTTTCAGTGAACAGCGGATCAATCCATTGCCGGTGGTGGATAAGGCAGGCACGCTCGTGGGTATTGTCTCGCGTGCGGATATCGTAAAATTATTTAAGAAGAAGTGATCGGACTCTAGGGTATTGTAATCTCTAGGCAGGCGGTGTATACTGCCTGCCGTTTGTTATCCCTTCATTTATTCATGGGCCAGGAGTTACTATAGTTGAAACACACAACACATAACCCTCGTAAGTGCTCATGTAAAAATTTTCAATTCTCAATTTCTCCCCCTACGGGGGATCTCCCGAAGGGGGACAATTTTCAATCAATATCTCAATGTCATAATTTTCAAACATTGAAACATTGATGCATTGTAAATTATTTGAAAATTGATGCTTGAAAATTAAAAATTATCAATTTGTTATGGACGCTATTGTCATAAAAGGCGCGCGGGTGCACAATCTCAAAAACATGGACGTGGAGATTCCGCGCGACAAGTTCGTGGTGCTCACCGGCATCTCCGGTTCGGGCAAATCTTCACTTGCGTTCGACACCATTTACGCGGAAGGGCAGCGCCGGTACGTGGAGTCGCTCTCTGCGTACGCGCGCCAGTTCCTTGGACTCATGGACAAACCTGACGTGGACGACATCAGGGGCTTATCACCTGCCATTTCCATTGACCAGAAATCCGTGTCCCATAATCCGCGCTCGACCGTGGGCACGGTCACGGAAATTTATGATTATCTCCGGCTCCTCTGGGCGCGCGTGGGGCACCCGCATTGCCCGCAATGCGGCAGGGAGGTGGTGCGCCAATCCGTGGATCAGATCATCAGCCAGCTCCTGAAAAGCCCGGAAGGCGCGGCGTGCGCCATATTCGGCCCGGTGGTGCGCGACAAAAAAGGCGAGCACAAAAACGTGCTCAGAGAAATCGCGCGGGCGGGATTCGCGCGCGTGCGCATGGACGGCGCCCTTATGACCTCTGAAGAAGCGCTGGACGCGGCGATCGACAAGCAGCGCAAACATACGCTCGAGGCGCTCGTGGATGAGATACCAGTCACGCGGACCCTGCGGGAAGAGCAGGAGCGCGGCGCGCAGACACAAAGCGCGCGTGCGCGCAACGCTGCCGCGTCATTCACCGCGAAGATCAACCTCTACCAGAAGCAGAAAAAGGACATAGCCTCGATGAGCGAGGGGGGAGAGCGCTCGCGCCTTGCCCAGTCTCTGGAAACGGCGCTTGATCTCGGGGACGGTTTCGTGACCGTGGAGGTGCGTCGCGGCGAGACATCGGAATCGCTGGTATTCTCCGAGCATTTTGCCTGCCCTGTCTGCGGCGTGAGCCTGCCTGACCTTGAGCCAAGGCTTTTTTCATTCAATTCTCCGCATGGCGCGTGCCCCGGGTGCACGGGCTTGGGCACCAAGCTTGAGGTTGATGCAGAGCTCGTCATTCCCAATCCAGGGCTTACCATCGCGCAGGGCGCGATCCGCCCATGGTCGCGCACAGGCACCAACGCCCCGTGGTACATGAGGATCGTGGAAGGGGTGGCCCATGTGCACGGTTTTTCCGTCCACACGCCCATTAAAAATCTCACGAAGAATCAATACGACCTCTTGCTCCTCGGCACAGGCGACCGCACGTACAAAATCGATTATGAGAGTGATTCGTTTACCGGAGATTACCAGACTCATTTTGAAGGAGTGATTCCCAACCTTGAGCGCCGCTACCGCGAGACTGAATCCGACTATATCCGCGCCGAGATCGAGCGCTATATGCGGGTGCTGCCCTGCCCCGTCTGCGCGGGCAAGCGGCTGAAATCTGCCGCGCTCGCCGTTACGGTGCGCGGAAAATCAATTTATGATGTCACCTCCCTGACTATCGAACAGGCGCTTGCCTTTTTCTCAAGCCTCAAAGGTGAGGCTGCGCCTGCCGCACACAGTGCGCGCCGCGCGGCCGTCTTAGATTCTCACAACGACATTCCAAATTTTCCGCGCCCATCAGCGTCCGGTCAGCGTGAGTCCGCGACAGACGCCGCGTTAACGGAGCGGGAGCGCACGATCAGCAGCCAGATCCTGAAAGAGATTTTAGAGCGGCTGAAATTCCTCCTCAATGTGGGGCTCACCTATCTCACGCTCGACCGGTCCGCGTCCACGTTATCGGGCGGCGAGTCGCAGCGGATTCGCCTTGCCACGCAGATCGGCTCCCAGCTCTCGGGCGTCATCTACATTTTGGACGAGCCGTCGATAGGCCTCCACCAGCGCGATAACGCAAAGCTCATCAAGACGCTCAAAAGCTTACGCGATTTAGGGAATACGGTTCTCGTGGTGGAGCACGATGAGGAAACCATCAGGTCCGCGGACTATGTGATCGACATCGGGCCTGGCGCAGGCGCCCATGGCGGCCACGTCGTGGCTCAGGGCACCCCTCTTCAGGTCGCGCGCCATTCCACTTCGCTCACCGGCGCTTACCTTTCGGGGAAGAAGATGATTGATCTGCCTCATGAGTACCGCCGCGGCAACGGCAAGTACCTGGTCGTGAAAGGCGCGCGCGCGTTTAATTTAAAAAATATCAATGTCACCGTGCCTTTGGGGAAACTGGTGTGCATTACCGGCGTGTCCGGCTCCGGCAAATCCACGCTCATGACGGAAATCCTGGCGAAATCCCTGCTGCAGCAGTTTTGGGGCGCGCGCGAACAGCCTGCGGCGCATGACGCGGTGCTGGGCACGGAATTTCTGGACAAAGTGATTGTCATCGACCAGTCTCCCATCGGCCGGACGCCGCGTTCGAATCCCGCGACCTACACCGGCGTCTTTACACCCATCCGCGAGCTGTTTACGCAGGTGCCGGAAGCGCGCATGCGCGGCTACCGGCCGGGCAGGTTCAGCTTTAATGTGCGCGGCGGGCGGTGCGAAGCGTGCCAGGGCGACGGGCTCGTGCGGATTGAGATGCATTTTTTGCCGGACGTGTACGTGGAGTGCGAAGAGTGCGGGGGCAAGCGCTACAACCGCGAGGCGCTCGAGATCCATTACCGCGGCAGGACCATCGCGGACGTGCTTGCCATGACCGTGGAGGAAGCCGAGAATTTTTTCCACGACATTCCGCCCATCCGCGAGAAGCTCACCACACTCACGAGCGTGGGCCTCGGCTACATTACGCTCGGCCAGTCGGCGACGACCTTGTCAGGCGGCGAGGCGCAGCGCATCAAGCTGTCCTCCGAGCTTTCACGGCGCTCCACGGGCAAGACCCTCTATATCCTTGATGAGCCGACGACAGGTTTGCATTTTGAAGACGTGAAAAGGCTCTTAGGTGTTTTGCAGAAGCTCGTGGATCGCGGCAATACGGTCCTCGTGATTGAGCACAATCTCGATGTCATCAAGAGCGCGGATTGGATTATTGATCTGGGGCCGGAAGGCGGGGATGCAGGCGGCCGCATCGTGGCGGAAGGAACGCCCAAAGAAGTGGCAAAGATCAAGACAAGCTTTACGGGCCAGTATTTGAAGAAAATGTTCATGAAGGAGTAAAAAGCGACGTTTTTCATTTTTTCTGCGTAAGTCAGCGGTGACGTCTCCGCCAGAGGCGGATCCGCCTATGGCGTGAAGCGTAAGTCAGCGGTTAGTGCTAGAGGATGACTTGTCAGTTTTTTTAGGCGGGTTTACACTTACCACCAGATGGCCCGTCCTCTCCACAATTTAGGTAATAGGTTATCGCAGATCATTTCCCCTGCGCCGGCTTTTGAGTCTTTCCTCGTCCGCCGGTTTTTGTTGCTTTAAGCATTCTCCTGCTTTTCTGGTTTTTCTCAGCTCACTCAACAGATTTTTGAGAAAGTCGTCCAGAGCATGCATTATCCATCAAAGATAGAGAAAAGTATTACCATTCCGATCAATGCGGCCATCAAACTCCTAGAGCGGGGGCAGGTGAGCTTAGCTGGCACCGTTCTTAAGACGCTCGTTGCATACCTTAACGTCCTCGCCGATAAGCATCTTATTCCTCAACAAGATGCCATTAATTTTATCCAAACCATCGAGCAGATAAGGAGCTCGTTGTAATTCCAAATTATGAATAAAAATTTTATAAAAATATTATTAGGGCTTTCTCTGTGCGGTTGTGTTGCGGGTTATATTTTGTGGTTTCCAGAGAAATTCGGAGTTTGTGCTCCTCAGGATCGATTTAGTTGTATTTATCCTCTGAGCGAACGTATTGGACAACCTCTCTTAATACTTATGTCAGGTTTGAGTATCGTTTCCTTCATATTATTATTTCTTCCAATTGTAATTTATCCCGTCTGGAAGAAATTTGTTTTTATCATTTCTCCTTTGGTATTATTATGGGTTATTTTTACCCCAGTGCAATGTAGCGGATTATTGGGAGCGTGTTTTGATAAAAAGCTTACGTCACTGGTGTCTACCGTAATATTCATAATTGGTAGCCTAACTGTATTTATAATTAAGTACATCTCTATCATCCGTGAGAAAAGAAGGGACATGGATGTATAAATAGAAGACATAATTTAAAAATACTGCCCTATTAAAAAGGCAGTGGAGCAAATACCCCCGCTTCCCACCCCACCGCAGCCATTGCCGCTAAGGTCAAATAAGCATTCATCGCCACCATCAATAGTATAATAAGCCAATGACAACATTAACAAAGAATAGTCTATATTCAATAATAGTTATTTTACTTGCACTAGACATGCTGTTTTGGTATGGAGCTAAAAGAGATATTGAATTTATTACCGATCTAAAAGTTATAATTTTCTTCATCGCGTTTATAGGATTTGCTTTTTCGTACTACCTCTTATATAAAACGGACATCAAACACAAGGCAGTTTTGAACATTGTCATCACTATCGGCGTGCTCATCAATTTAAGATTCATTTTCCTCTGGTATATGCTTAAAGATTTTGGATTTTAATAGTAGTTATTTTCAAAGATATCTCCGGAATAATTTGTGTAATATGAAATATATATCATTGTATTTTTTGATCATCATCTTTTTTGCTTTGCATGGAGTCTTTAATGTGGTAAACAAAAACAATATCTCTGAAACACGCCCTTTGTCTTGGTTGTTGATATTTTTAAGTTTTCTGGGATTTATCTGGGTAGTATACTACACTAAAAAGAATACCCTTCGGTTTAAATATATACCCTATATACTTTCTACTGTTGGTATCTTGCTCGCATTTGCACAAGTTATTTTCTGGTACCTATTTAAAGACTTTGGGTTTTAAATACAGCGAGGTTGATACTATGGTGATTAAAAGGAAACAGTTATATTTCATATTAATCGTCTTACCTGTTTTAGATGTAATTTATTGGTATGGGGATTTTCAGAATATCGAATTTATTACTGATTTATCAATTTTTTGGTTCCTCACTGCGTTCATAGGTTTTGCTTTTTCGTACTATCTATTATATAAGACGGACATCAAACATAAGGCGATTTTAAACATCGTGATTACCATCGGTTTGGTAATCAATTTCAGTCTCATTTCCCTCTGGTACATGTTTAAAGATTTTGGGTTTTAATGGGTAGTGCATTTATTTAAATAAAAATCATATGGGAGTTTTTCTTTTTATCTGTGGAATGATTGTGTTGATCGTACTGCTCGACTTACGTAGACGGGTAAGGAAGCTGGAGGCGCTGACTCGGCAGTGGGGTGCATCGCCTATTGCCTCACAGCCGCCGACTGCGGTTACAACGCAGGTAAGTCCTATGTCACCGACCACCGGTGCGCCTAGCCCTGCAGTGCGGCCGGCGCTGTCCGCAGAACCGTCTTCTGATTTGCTGCACAAATTTGCGGTTTGGCTCAAAGACGACTGGCTGCTAAAACTGGGCGCGTTCCTTATTCTCATCGGTTTCGGATGGCTCGTGACGTACGCATTCCTCCATGATTGGATAGGGCCGATGGGACGCATCACTCTCGGCATGGTTGCAGGGACCCTGATTCTTATGTTTGGCTGGTGGCGCATCCGTACATTTCTCCACCAAGGCAGTGTGTTTCTGGTGCTGGGATCCACGACGATATTGGTCACCCTCTTTGCCGCGCGCGAGGTCTACGATTTTTTCACACCCTTCACCGTCCTTGCGGTCATGTTTTTAAGCACTGCATTCGTGGCAATGGCTAGCGTGCGGTTCCGCACACCCGCGCTTTCGCTCTTAAGCCTTGCGCTCGCCGGCGTCGCGCCTCTCCTTACCCGCATGCCGAAGCCGGACTATCCCGCGCTTTTCCTCTATCTCCTCGTGGTCGTGCTGGGAGCGCTCTGGATTGTGGTACTCACCCGTCGGCGCGAGCTCACGACAGCGGCACTCGTCCTTATCACTTTTTATAGCATGCCGCACTTTCTCGCGTCAGCGTCCTTGCCTGATCAGGACGTGCTGTTGATTTTTGCATACGCCTTTGCCGCCGTATTTTTCATTGCCAATACGCTCGGCGTTCTCAAGTCGCAGGAGCAGGGCATCGAGGTCGACCTAGTGACTGCCGCGGGCAGCGGCATGCTCCTGCTTGCTTGGATTGTGCATGCCGCGCAGGACGAGTGGAAGAGCCTTATCATTGCCGCGTGGATGATCGTGTATACTGTGGGGGCATTCGCCATATTCAGGATTACCCGGCGGCGACAGCCGATGTATGTCTATGCGTGCGTGGCGATTGTTATGCTTGCCGCCGCGACTGCGGTAGAGCTCGAGGGCGCTGCGCTGATGATTACCTATACGGTAGAGTGCAGTATTATTTCATTGCTCGCCTACCTAATTCTCCGCGATCTTTCCATTGCGGAGCGTTTAAGCTGCCTCCTCATTGGACCTGCTCTTTTCTCCTACAAGAACATTTTTTCGCGCGCGTGGAAGACCGGCGTGATCCATGAGGATTTTTTTGTGCTTCTTGTGCTCGCCATGGCGCTTTCGTTCCTCGGCAGTTTTTTCTGGTTGAAGGGGCGAGAAAGAGGCGCAGGCCATATTTCGGATTATAATCTTATTCTGCTCGTGGCAGGATCCGCCTACGCCTACCTTCTCATGTGGCGTTCCTTCCATGCCGTGCTCGCTGATGGAGATGTGGCCTCGATGATTGCGCTGGTTGGCTATACGATTATCGGCTTGTCCGTTTATATTTACGGGCGCACGCATGAGGTGAAGATACCGCGCATCTACGGCGCCGTGCTATTGGGAATCGTGGTGGGTAGATTGCTCATCGTAGAGGTATGGAGCATGGAGCTAACGGGAAGGATCATCACCTTCTTTCTCGTGGGCGCCTTGCTCGTTAGCACCGCGTTTTTAGGGAGAAAGAAAGCTTCTCCTACCACTTAACCACTATGCGTATGCGTAAATTTTTAAATGTCACCATTTTCCTTATAAGCCTCTGTGCCGTCGGCGTATCTGCGCAACAGGCTTCCAACCGTGCGCGCACGGAGCTCATGAACGCGTATCGCCAATATAAGGAGGTCAATAATCTCGTGTTGTCTGTGCCCACGGTCGTGGAAGTGTCATTTGCTGATCAGTACCTTGAACGCGATAATTTTGCGGTGCTTGACCAATTCGCCGGCTCATATGAGCCCTCCTACGTCAGGCAGGAGACGATTGTTGCCGAAAATTCCTTCAGCATTGCCACGGATAAAATCATTGGAGGAGCATCGCGCATGATTGACGGAGATACGCGGACCTATGCGGAATTCGCACTACCCGAGAATGCACAGGGAAGCGCGCGGATAATGCTCAAATCCTCGCAGCCGGTGGTTTCATCGGGTCTTACTCTTTTTCTTGACGATCATGTGGCTTTGCCGACTTCAGTAGGAATTCGTGCGGTCGTGAATGGCAGCGAGCGTATTGTGGTGGCGGAGCGCAGCATCAATCAGCCTACCATTGGGTTCCCGCGTACGGAGGCGCGGGACTGGATCGTCACATTTACCTTTGCGCAGCCTCTGCGTATCACGGAACTGCGTCTCATACCGGAAAATGCCGCTTCCACGAAAATATATAACCTGCGTTTTCTCGCGCAGCCTCAGCGTACATATCGTATCTACTTCGATCCCGACAGAAACGTGAATGTTCCCGTCGGCGAGACCGGAAATCTCGCGCTAAATAAGGACGTGCTTGTACTCCCCCTGTTGAGCGCGAATGCGAACCCTCTTTATCGTGCGGCAGACGTTGATGCCGATGGTGTTATTGATACGCAGGACAATTGCGTTGAGATAAGCAATCGGGACCAGCGCGACATCAACCATAACGGAAGGGGAGATGTATGTGATGACTACGACCGTGATGGGCTGATCAACAGCAAAGATAATTGTCCGGAAAACGCCAACCGCAGCCAAGCAGATACTGACGGTGATGGGAAAGGAGATGCGTGCGATGCCGAAGAGAGCAGGATTACGGAACGAAATCCATGGCTGCCATGGGCAGGGATTGTATTTGCGGCGCTTGTGGTGGCGGTCCTTCTATTCATAACGGTGCGCATGCCGACAGACGACAAGAAACCTCTTCAGAGAAAGTAGTACAGGAATTTAACAGGTGGTGCGATTCTCGAAACGGCTATTTATCTCATGAATAGCCTTTTTGGTTTGGCGTGGCGCGTGCGGGAGCCCCATGTCCATGTGGCAAAAATGCTGTAAATTTGCCACCTTTTTGCTTGATACCAGCTGCCTTTTGTGGGATCATGAAGGCAAATGAAAAATATAACATGAGCTAAAATGAGAATCTCCCATAGATCCACCAGTTGGCGGAGCAAGTATAATCTTCTATAGTTTATGATATGGTGTTAAAGGAAAATAATTTTGCCTACATTGACGCGGCAAACCTTCACAAAGGAGTTGCGAGCTTGGGCTGGCAGCTTGATTACGCAAAATTCAGGAGATGGCTATTCGAGAAATATGGCGTGCGCGCCGCGTACTTGTTTATCGGTTTAATAGCAAAATATAAAGAGCTTTATAAATCTCTGCAAGAGGCGGGGTTTACGCTGGTGTTCAAAGAAGTGGTATATGACGGAGAAGGCAAGCCCAAAGGGAATTGCGACGCTGATTTAGTATTGCAGGCGACGCGTGACGCCTTTGAAAATAAATTTGATACGGCAGTTATTGTCGCAAGCGATGGCGATTATGCGGGACTGGTTAAATTCTTGCAGGAGAAACACAAGCTGTCAGTCATACTGTCTCCCAGCAATGAGAAAAAATGCTCGATTCTTCTTAAACGGACTGGAGCAAAAATTGCCTATATTAACGATCAGCGCTCCCATTTAGAATTGGCTTAAAAAGAAAAAGCCCCCGATAGGGACGGCACCCCATAAGGGTCTTTTTCGTGGTGATGGTTGCAGTATAGCAGGCGTTTACTGAAAGTCAATAGTCCATAAGAGCCCTCTCGCCCATGTGGCCCATTTGCTGCAAATGTGCCACCTTTTTACTTGTTACTAGTTGGTTTTTATGGGATCATGAAGGTATGAAAATTAAGGCTTAATTATGCAAAAGGAAGCTAATGCACGATTAAAAATAAACGCCTTACTCCAAGAGTCCGGCTGGAGATTTTTTGATGATAAAAAAGGCAAAGCCAATATTGTCTTGGAAAATAACGCCAAAATCACAAAACAAGCCATAGATGAATTTGGCAACGATTTTGAAAAAACTAACAAAGGTTTTATTGATTTTTTACTGCTCGATGAAAAGGGTTTTCCGTTTGTCGTTTTAGAAGCAAAATCGGAAGACAAAGACCCTCTCGACGGCAAAGAACAGGCGCGCCGTTATGCCCAATCACAAAACGCCCGCTTTATTATTCTTTCAAACGGCAACCTTCATTATTTATGGGATGTAGAGCGCGGCAACCCGACAGTTATCATCACTTTCCCGACTTATGAATCCTTGAAGCATTTTGAATCTTTCAAGCCAAGTTTTGCCGCTCTTTCAGAGGAAAAAGTTGAAAGCGATTATATTGTCCAAACTCAAAATCCAAATTATCAAAAAGACCCGCGCTGGATTGATGAAACTCAAAGGCCGGATTTTATCAAAGATCAGGATTTAAAATTTTTACGGCCTTATCAGCTTTCCGCAATTTACTCCTTGCAGAGTTCGGCGAAAAAAGGCAATGATCGCTATCTTTTTGAAATGGCAACCGGCACAGGCAAAACTCTTATTGCGGGCGGAATAATCAAGCTGTTTTTGAAAAGCGGAAACGCCAAAAGAATTTTGTTTTTAGTTGATCGCTTGGAATTGGAAGATCAAGCGTGGAAAAATTTTGTTCGTTTTCTCAAAAGCGATTTTACCTGCGTAATTTACAAAGAAAACAAAGACGACTGGAGAAAAGCGGAAATTATCGTTTCCACAGTTCAAAGTTTGTCATTCAACAATAAATACAAAGAGCTTTTTTCACCGACAGATTTTGATTTGTTAATATCTGATGAAGCGCACCGTTCAATCGGCGGAAATAGCCGGGCAGTTTTTGAGTATTTTGTCGGGTATAAATTAGGGCTTACCGCCACGCCGAAAGATTATCTCAAAAATATTGACCCGCAAAAAGTCAGCGAGAAAGACCCGCGCGCTTGGGAACGCCGTCAGCTTTTGGATACTTACACGACTTTTGGCTGTCCTTCCGGCGAGCCGACTTTCCGATACAGCTTGCTTGACGGCGTAAAAGACGGCTATCTTGTTAATCCGATTGTCGCCGACGCGAGGACAGAAATCACCACCGAACTTTTATCAGAAAAAGGTTATTCCTTAATGGTAGAAAACGAGGAAGGAATTGAGGAAGAACAAACCTTTTTCCAAAAAGATTTTGAGCGGAAATTTTTCTCCGATAAAACAAATCAGATTTTTTGCAAAACATTTTTAGAAAATGCGATCAAAGACCCGATTAGCGGGGAAATTGGAAAGAGTATTATTTTCTGCGTGAGTCAAAATCACGCTTCAAAAATAACGCAAACTTTAAATCAATTTGCTACGGCTCTTTGGCCCGACAAATATAATTCCGACTTTGCCGTGCAGGTTACTTCCAATATTCCCGACTCTCAACAATTTCCTATCAATTACGCAAACAATTATCTAAACGGACAAACAAAATGGCTGGCGGGCTATAAATCAAGCAAGACAAGAGTTTGCGTAACCGTCGGCATGATGACAACTGGCTACGATTGCCAAGATGTGATGAATCTTTGCCTTATGCGACCAATTTTTTCTCCGACTGATTTTATTCAAATCAAAGGACGCGGAACGAGAAAATATACTTTCAGCTACAAAGACGCAGACAATGAGCTGATAAAAATAGAAAAAGACACTTTCAAACTTTTTGATTTCTTCGCTAACTGCGAATATTTTGAGGAAAAATACAATTACGATCAAGTTTTGAAGCTCCCGATTAAAACCGGAACGGGAACAGGCGGCGGCGAGGGCGTAGATATTGATGAAGTAAATATTTTTAATCCCGACCCGCTCAAAACTTTTTCAGAAATTGCAGTCGGCCTTGCCGGTATGAAAGTTGACTGGAAGTTTTTTGATAAATTTGAATCGGTTGTAAAAAATGATCCGGTTGTTAAACAAAAATACGAGCAGGGCGATGTCAAAGGAGCGGAAGAATATGTTAAAACCGAAATTTTTGAAAAACCGGAAGATTATTTCAATTTGGATAAATTGCGAAAATCCGTCAAAGCAGATCGTCGCATTACGCTCAAAGAATTTATTGAAAAAATCTTTGGTGGTATAAACAAATTCAAATCAAAAGACGAATTGCTTGAAGATGAATTTGAAAAGTTTGTTTCTATCCACAAACCCGAAAATGATAATCTTTTACAAATTAAAAATTTTCTAAAATGTTATGTTGCAGATCAGGAATTTAGAACAATTATTGACAATAATCAAATCCAACGGTTATACACCTACCCAAGTTTTTCCGCTAATGAACTTAATGAATTGGGTAAGTATAAAAAGATTGTACCGGAATATGTCAAAGATTATGTTTCCTTAAATACTTTTATGTAATTATGAAAAAATTACAACCTCAATCACAAATAATTATCTATAAAGCAGAAACAGGCGAGACTAAAATCGATGTGCGTTTTGACGGTGAAACAGTGTGGTTAACGCAAAAACTTTTAGCTGAACTTTTTGGCGTTACTGTTCCTACTATCAATGAACATATTAAAAATGTTTACAAAGAAGGTGAATTAAAGGAAAGCTCAACTATTCGGAAATTCCTAATAGTTCAAAAAGAAGGCATTCGTGAAGTAGAAAGAGAGATTGATTTTTTTAATCTCGACATGATTATCTCTGTCGGTTACCGTATTAAAAGCTCTATCGCCACAGCTTTTCGTCAATGGGCAACTTTGCGACTACGCGAATATATTGTCAAGGGCTTTGTAATAGATGATGAACGATTAAAGAATCCCGATCTGCCATTTGATTATTTTGAAGAATTAACTCGTCGTATCTCAGAAATACGCGCCTCAGAAAAGAGATTTTATAGAAAAATTACCGACATCTATGCCACCAGTGTTGACTATGACCCGACAGATGAGAAGAGTACCCTCTTTTTTAAAACAGTTCAAAACAAAGTTCATTATGCGATTACGGGAAGCACTGCGGCAGAGATAATCGCGAGCAGGGTGGATAGTAAAAAAACAAATGTAGGCCTCACAAACTTCAGGGGCAGTAAGCCAACAAAAGAAGAAGTTTTGTTTGCCAAAAATTATTTGAGCGAGCAGGAACTTCTCGTTTTAAATAATCTTGTCGAGCAATATCTCGTATTTGCCGAAGGACAGGCGATGCAGAGAGTGCCAATGTATATGAAGGACTGGATAGATAAACTCCACGGATTTTTACAGATTAACAATAAAGATATTTTGAAAGATGCGGGCAAGGTCTCGCATGAGTTGGCAAAAGAGTTAGCTGAAAAAGAATATGATAAATATTACAAAAAAAGTTTAAAAGCGCCAAGCAAGGCGGACAGAGATTTTGAGGCATTCGCGAATAAAGCGATGAAACTTGTTAGCAAGGGTAAAAAGAAAAAATAATTATGAATTATCAAGAAATAAAACAAAAAATAAAAAATTGCCGCAACATTCTTGTTGGAATTGTTCCTAGTCCTGAAGCGCAAGTGCAACAAATCACTATTGCTTTGATGTATAAATTTATGGATGATATGGATAAAGAAGCGCAGGAAAAACACGACGCCCCGCCAATGTTTTTTGCCGGCGAATTTGCTAAATATTCCTGGACTAAACTTTTGTCGCCACAAGTAGGAAATCAAGAGAGATTAAATCTTTACGCGGAAGCGATTGAAAAAATGAATGAAAATAAAGACATTCCACAACTTTTTAGAGATATTTTCAAAGGAGCCTTTTTGCCATATCGCAGTCCCGAATCCCTTAGTTTATTTTTAAAAGAAATAAACGGTTTTACTTATGATAACAGTGAAAATTTAGGCAATGCCTTTGAACATTTGCTTTCAATTATGGGCAGTCAAGGCGACGCGGGGATGTTCAGAACCCCAAGACACATTATTGATTTTATTGTTGACGCGGTTGATCCGCAAAAAAATGAAAATATTTGCGATCCAGCTTGCGGATCTGCGGGTTTTCTTATTTCCGCCTACAAACACATAATAAACGCAAACACAAAAGAGAAAAAAGGCGATCTTTTATCGCCGGAAGAAAAGAAAAAACTTATTAAAAATTTTTCAGGTTATGATGTATCGCCGGATATGGTTCGTTTATCAAAAGTGAACATGTATTTTCATGGATTTCTTGACCCAACAATTTATGAATATGACACGCTTGGGCAAGAGGAAAAATGGGACGAAAGTTTTGATGTTATGCTTGCAAATCCGCCGTTTATGTCGCCAAAAGGCGGAATACGACCGCATAAAAGATTTTCCGTGCAAGCCAATCGCTCCGAAGTGCTTTTTGTGGATTATATTTTAGAGCATTTGCGTCCCAAAGGCCGCGCCGGCATTATCGTTCCGGAAGGAATTATTTTTCAATCCGCGACCGCTTATAAAGCGTTAAGAAAATTAATGATTGAAGACGGACTTTTGGCAGTTGTTTCGTTACCGGCTGGCGTTTTCAATCCATATGCCGGAGTAAAAACAAGCATTTTGTTTTTTGATAATGAAATTGCCAAGAAAACGAAAAATATTTTATTTCTGAAAATTCAAAATGACGGCTATGACCTTGGCGCGCAAAGACGAGAAATTGACAAAAACGATTTACCTTTGGCTTTGGAAATTATTAAGAAATACAAAGAGGTTCTTTCCTCCTGTCATTCCGTACTTGATACGGAATCTATAAAGAAAGAGCTGGATTCCCGTTTTCACGGGAATGACAAATGGGGAGAAATCGCTCATCTTGTCGCCAAAGAAAAAATCGCCGAAACCGGCGACTACAATCTTTCGGGCGATAGATATAAAGAAAATAATAATTTTATAAACAGAAAATGGCCAATGGTTAGTTTAGATGAAGTTATTGATTTGAATTTTGGCGTAAGAATAACTAAAAAGAATAGCGAGGGGATAGAATACCCTGTTTATGGTGGCGGTGGTGAAAGTTTTAGAACCGATACATTTAATAGAGAGGACGAACTTATTATTTCTCGTTTTGCGATGGCAGAATGGTGTGTCCGCTTTGTAAAAGGAAAGTTTTATTTATTAGATTCAGGATTTACTTTTTCCGTGAAGCCAGAAAAGAAAAATGAAGTATTGAAAGATTATATTGATAGATATTTTCTTTCAACACAACAAAGGATTTATTCCTGCGCGCGAGGTCATGCCCAGAAAAATCTTGATGTAAAACAATTCAAGTCGCTTAAAATCCCGTTTCCTCCGATTGAAGTCCAGAAAAAAATCGTTGAGCAGATTGAAGTTAAGCAAAACGCCATAGATCACGCCAAAGCAATCATCCAAAGTCTAGAGAGAGAGAGACGCTATTTTGGTCAATCACTTAGAAAATTAAAAGGTGTTGAGTTGGTGAAATTGGAAAATATTTGTGATGATTTTAGAAATGGAGTTAATTTTTCCAAAGAGCAAGTAGGAAGAGGCACAAAACTTGTGAATATTAAAGACTTATTTAACGACGGATATGTTGATGTTGAAAATTTGGAACAAGTTGAATTAAAGGATAAAGAGGTGATAAAAAACACTCTCAAAGACGACGATTTATTATTTGTTCGTTCATCAGTCAAATACGAAGGTTGCGGCTACCCATCTCTTATTAGGGTAGGAAAGGAAAATATTGTTTTTTGTGGTTTCATTATCAAATGTTCGCCAAATAAAAAGAAGGTTTATCCGAAATATTTGCTGCATCTTTTAAGGTCTGAGGAATATCGGAATCAAGTTATCATTTTATCTAACCGAGCAAATATAACAAACATATCACAGGATAGAATAAAATCAGTAAAAATTATTTTGCCGTCAATTGAAACGCAAAAGCAGTTAGCAGATGAGGTAGAAAAAGAGCAAGAATTTATAAATATAAATAAGCAGTTGATTAAAATATACGAGCAAAAAATCGCTGATGTTTTAAGTGAAATATAGTTATGTTTGAAAAAGTAATCAAGCTCAAAAAATTCGGAATATTTCGCGACTTTTCATGGTGTAGTAATACTCCAGATCTTGCTCGATTCAATTTGATTTATGGTTGGAATAAAAGTGGCAAGACGACTTTTTCGAGAATATTTTCTACTTGCGAAAAAAAGACGACAGAATTTAACCAATACCCGAAAGACAAAGAAGGAAATTTGGGCGAATTTGAGATAAAGTTAAATAACGGCACTACAATTAAGCATTTCGATTGCCAAAACGGGACAAAACAAATACGAGTATTCAATGAAGATTTTATTGACGAGAATGTGTCATTTGATCCATCCAATCCTAGCAATCCGATTGTTTATGTAAGCGAAGTAGATATAGAGAGTAGTAAAAAGTTGAAGGAGCTAAGAGGGAAAGCTACACTATTATCTCAAAATTTTGAAGCCTATTTGAAAGCCCGCCAAAAAAGCGAAAAGGCAGAAGATGATTTTCGAAAATCCACGGCACGCACTATCAAGGACATCGTCGGCAATCTGAAAGTTAATGATAAATACCGCGACTATGACAAGAGTGGCGTAAAGATAGCAATTGAAAATATAGGGATTGATAATTTCACCAAATTTTCTGATGAAGATTTTGAAAAAAAGAAAAAACTTATCGGTGGCGACCCACCCAATAATCAATCACTTTTTTCAAAATATGATCTTGGATTTTCATTCAATGGAAAAAATCTATCAAATTTTTCAGACATCCACGATGAAATCGCTACATTACTTAAACGCAAAGTGGTCGCGGAAACTATTGACCGTCTAAAAAACGATCCCGAATTAAACAAATGGGCGCAACACGGATTCGAGCTACATAAAAACAAAGATGAAAAGAAAAAGTGTTTGTTTTGCCAAAATGAATTTTCCGAGGGTTTTTTAGATTTGTTATCAAAACATTTCAGCAACGATTACGAAAAATTACAGGACGACATAACATCGTTGATTCAGGGATTAGTTGATCTAAAAAAGGAAAAAATTATAGAGAAAATTTCGGAGCTTTATGCAGATTTACAGAGTGGCTATAAAGATATAGCCAAAAGGCTAAATGGCATTGTGGAAGAATTGAATGGCTGGATAGATGAGGTAACAAAAAAACTGAATAAGAAGCACGACAACCCGCTTTCAATGGCGGAAGCGCCAAAATCACCAAAAGATTTTAAGGAATCCTATGATAAAGCGACTGATGAGTTAAATTCTGTTATTGCTAGCCATAATTTGAAGGTCAGAAATCACGAACAAGAAGTAAAAACTGCGAAAGAGGAATTAGAGAACCACCTCATTGCCGTTGCTTTAAAAGAACTAGATTATCCAAAAATAAAAGCGGATTATGATTCAGACATTGAAACTGAGAAAAAAGCAAAAAATGCGGTGGAAGAAAATAATAAACAAATATTAATATTAGAAAAAGAAACATCCAATATCGGAAAAGCTGTTCAAAAAATAAACAAACATCTGGAAGAATTTTTTGGAAGAAAGGAAATACATCTTGAATTAGACGACTTCAAAAAGGGCTATGTTATAAAACGCGATGATGATACGGCGCACAATTTGAGTAAGGGCGAAAAAAATGCCATCGCGTTTTCCTATTTTGTTGTTAAAACCCAAGAAAAAGGATTCAAAACTGATGAAGGAATAATTGTAATTGATGACCCTATTTCCAGCTTTGATTCCAATTTTATCTATCATTGCTTTTCATTGATAAAAAGTCACTTCAAAGAATCCGAGCAGTTGATCGTCTCGACTCATAATTTTGAATTTTTTAATTTGGTGAAAGATTGGTTTGAGCAAAAAAACCGGAAAGTAGAGAGCGATAATAAGAAAATTGCGAACGAGTTAGATAAAAAGCCCACCCCTTGCGAATTTTTTATGATTGAAAATACCGTTGAGAATGAAAAACGGTGCGCCTCAATCGTACCATTGGAAGAAACTTTGAGGAAATTCAAGTCAGAGTACCATTTTCTTTTTTCTAGATTGAATCAGTTTATCGCTGCAGGTTCGCCGAACTACGCCGACTTTTACACTATCGGAAATATAGCAAGAAGATTTTTAGAAATTTACATAAACTTTAAAATTCCAACCACCGGCGACTTAAAAAGCAGGGTTGATCAACTTGATACACAGACAGTAAGTGACACGGAAAAAGATAAGGTGTATAGATTAATTCAGGAATTTTCGCATGGGCTTGATCCTGTGAGCACGATTGAGCACAAGGACAAAAGCGAGATACAAGGTGCAATTAAAGTATTGCTGAAAATGGTTGAGGAGTCGGACAATAAGCATTTCGAATCATTGAAAAGTACGTTATAATAAATTTGATGTCCCGCCGTCCGCTCGCCAAAAATTCTGTTTCGCTCCGCAGGAGCGATGATGTGGAAAGCGTTTCCGCCGTCTTGGTATCAAGACATCAAAGCAAAATAATCTTATGCCAGATGATAATTTAACTACTGAATCACCAGCGGCGGAGGTGCCGGTAGAGATGCCGGTGGTGCCAAACGAACCGATTCCGCCAGTCAAAATTCCACCTGTGACACCAAGCGAACCGGTGCCGGCATCAGCGCCGCCGACAACGGAAGTGCCGGTTGAGGTTAGCCCCAGTGCCTCGGCAGTAGCTCCAACCGTTGTAACCTCGCCCACGCCGCCGCCCGCGCAAGCCGAACCAGCGCCTGCCATCGGGTTAGCGCCGGCCGTGAATTTAAAGTCATTGTTGGCGAAGGCCATGGAGACCATCAGATTCCGCAGAAATGCGAAGCTGGAAAAAATCATGAAATTTGTGGGCGAAAAAGGCTCTGTCACTAATGACCAGGCGCAAATGCTGCTCCGCATTTCCGATGCCACCGCAAGTCGCTATCTTTTGACGCTCACCCAACAGGGGCGTCTGCGGAGGACCGGCAAGACATCGGGCAGCCGCTATGAGTCGACAGTCGGCTCAAATGGAGGGAATTGAGCCGATGGCGATGCAAGAATGAGCGATAGCCGTTATAAAAATTTGGTTTTATTCGGAGAATTGTACTCACATTATAGACATCACATTGAGAAATGGTACTCATCAGCAGTGTCATGGTGAGCTTGTCGAATCCATACACTGCGGACATCCTTCGACAGGCTCAGGATGACAGTACTACGTCATGATGTGATATCTATAAGCGCAAAAAATTATGGGCATGGTTGAAAATTTTCGTACGCACGAAGCGTTTATCAAAAGAGAATTAAAACGCGCGCATAGCGACGCGGGGTGGCGGGATTTGTCGGATTATCACCACACGCAAATTCAAAATTTCCAGCATGAGCGGCTGGTTCATTTGCTCGTGACCCTGACGTATGCCTTGGTCAATCTGATTGCCCTCGCGATCACGCTCGCATTTCCCAGCATTGGCATAGTAATTTTGGACATTATCCTGCTCGTGATGCTCGCGTTTTATGTCTGGCATTATTTTGCTCTGGAAAACGGCATTGCGCGGCTGTACCAATTGGACCAAAAAATTATCAAGAAATACCTGGATAGATAGCCATAAATCACTTTATGCATTATCATCCCGCAGACACTGAAGGCGCGCCGCCGCAAGAAGAGATATATACGGGAAATGAAATTATCATCGCAAGCAAGCGGGAAAATGCAAAGATTATTATTGATGAAATTGAACAAAAAATGCAAGAGCTTGGATGGTTGGAGGATAACGTAAATATTTTTATCACAGCTTTAAGCGAAGCATTAAATAATGCGATCGTCCACGGCAATTTTGGATTGGCGCAGGCACAATTTTCTGATGATGAAAAATATAGCGATGCGATAAAAGAAGCTGAAGCAAAATGGGGTGAAGTAAAGAAAGTAATCATCACTATTGAAGACATGAGTTCTACTCATATATCAATGATGGTCACTGACGAAGGAAAAGGATTTAATCATGAAGCGTTGCTTGATCCTAGACAACCAGAAAACTTATTAAAGGAGAGCGGGCGCGGAGTGTTGATTATGCAAAAACTTGTGAAGGTAGAATATTTAGGTGACGGAAACAAGGTGCGTCTGGAATTGCCACGCGTGGCAGAGGAAACCGCTCGCTGAGATTTATTCTCTCATTGCCGCCAGAGGCGGACACAGCGTGCGCTTTGCCGCATGAGCAGAAAATTTATATTACTATACTCGATTGCTATTCAAATTCCGATTCTATCGTCATTCCCGCCCCGTATCACGGTACGGGGCAGGCTCCAGCGGGAATCCAGACGCCGTCCTCGACCGAGATCGGGGAACACCAAAAGAAAATAGATTTTTTTGTTTGTTTTTTATGTCTGGATTCCAGATCAGGTCTGGAATGACAATCGGAACTGGGTTGGCAATGTAGTATAATTCAAGGGTATATGGCCTCAAGAGAATTACATAAAAAGTTGAATGAGCTTCGTGAAGTCTTTGATTTTGAGAAAGTATTATCAATTTCCGCTGATAATAAGTACATTCAAAAGTATTATAGGGTAAACCAGATACCCTATTCTGTTTTCCATACGCATACAGACCTCATGTATATGGGTATCAGCAGGGATGGCGTATACAAAGAAAGCGACCTTCTTGCCCATGCGCGTTTTGTTGATGGTTATATAAAGAAATATTGCGCCAAAAAGGTTTTGGAAATTGCCACTGGGCGCGGGGCAAATTCTGCGTATTTAGCCAAGATGAATCCAGAAGTCCAGTTTTACGGGATTGATCTCTCGCCCGGGCAATTGGCCTATGCAGAGAAAAGGGGGCGTCGGTTCCCAAATTATTTTCCCACGCAGGGCGATTATCATGATTTATCACGATATGCTCCCGATACATTCGACATTGTCTTTGTCGTGGAAGCATTGTGTTATAGCAGGGAGAAGGAAAAGGTATTAGATGAGGTGTACAGGGTTTTGAAAAAGGGCGGGTATTTTATCATTTCCGACGGCTATAGGAGCGCCTCAAATCTCGATGAAGCGGAAAAGTTGGCGTGCCGTTTGTGCGAGAGAGGAATGGCGCTTGAGGTGTTTGACACCTATGATGAATTTTTAAGGGTGATAAAATTGAGCAAGTTTTCCATCGCACATGAGGAGGATGTCTCAACGTGCATCATGCCTACGCTTTACAAGTTTGAATCCCTCGCGCGTAAATTTTTGAAATGTAAAAGGTGCGCAAAGTGGGCGCTCATGATTCTCCCCTCTGCGTTTGTAAATAATTTCATCTCTGCCTATCTCATGCCTACCATTGTCAAAGACAGGATTGGCAGCTATTGGATCACGGTATTAAAAAAGCAAGGGAGTTAACCTCATATTTCCTTACATTCGCGATAGGTGAATAGCAGATATGTTTTATTTATGGAAATTATTTTGGCTACCCGTAATACTGATAAGTTGAAACAGTTCTCCATCTTTTTCAGGGATTTAGGGCTATCGCTTGTGTTGCCGCAGCAGGAGATCAGCGTGGATGAAGACAAGCCGACTTTGCAAGAGAATGCGGAGAAAAAGGCGCTCGCATATTCTGCATTGTATCCGCAGCAGTTTGTCGTGGCCACTGATGGCGGCATTACAGTTCCCTATCTGGGAGAACGCTGGAACCACGTGTGGACGCGCAGGCTTTCCGGGCTTGATGCGTCCAGTGTATTCACCGACCGAGAGCGTTGCGAATCACTGCTCGCATTGTTAAAAGACGCGAAGGGCGATGAGCGCCGCGTATCATGGCGCGAGGCGTATGCGGTCGCGCGCGCAGAGAAGATTATTTTTTCCGAAGAGTTGTCCGGCGCTGATGACCAGGGGATGCTTCTGAACCATATTCCTCCTGATTTTCAGGAGAGCGGTTATTGGATTGGTTATCTATGGCACGAACCGCGGTTCAAGAAACATTATATGGCGCTCACTGAGGAAGAAAAGAAAACCCGTGACTGCGCCACCGCCCAATTCGTCCGGCTTATAAAGGAAAGGAAAATTTTTGAATAATTAAATTGCAGTAATTTTAATTCTCTCATTTGACTCCGTTATACCACGGGACAAGCATGCTGACCCAATTCCGATCGTCATTCCAGACTTGATCTGGAATCCAGAAACAAAAATAAACAAAAACCGATCGATTTTTATGTTTGTTTTGGTTTTCTAGATCCCGCATCTTAAGTGCGGGATGACGGTGAGGATCGGAATTTGAATAGCAATTGAGTATAACAAGCATGCCTGTTGACAAGAGGTAGGTGGTTTGTATAGGATGAGAATAGTCTATGTACCATTGCACCAAGGTCAACGCCATCATTATCAGCATTATACTTGTAAGCCCTTTCAAGAGGCCTTGATGTGCATTCGAAATTAATGCGAAACGTCACGAGCCTCCACTCAAAGGGGCTCGATTTCATTTTAAGTTCTATGCCGCAATCAACGCCCAATGCACCGGACACGGCACTGCTTATGGATTGGCAGGCGCGTTGCCATGAGTGCGGCATGGAGTTTAGCCTGCACGAGGCGGTCCATCGCTGCCTCCATTGCAAGGGGCCGCTCAACCTTCTTTGCGATTATCAGGAGCTTGCGCGATTCATTAACCAGACTGACTGGAAAGAGTCAAACCTGCGCTCCAGCAAATACTGGCGCGCGCTTCCTCTGGGGAATTTCACGCAGATCGTGACTCTGCAGGAAGGTGTCACGCCTTTGAAGCTCCTGTCGAACCTTGGGGAGCGGCAGGGCATTAAGCGCTTGTGGGCGAAATTGGAGAGTGAGAACCCCACGGGATGTTTCAAGGATCGCGGGTCGCTTTTGGAAATTTCTTGGGCCGTGCAGCATGGGTATAAGGCAGTGGTGTGCGCATCCACCGGCAATATGGCCGGGTCGGTCGCGGCGTACGCGGCAAAAGCAGGACTTGAATGCTACATTTTTGTGCCAGAGGGAGTGCCCATTGGCAAGCTTTCCATGATTATCGCGTATGGCGCGAAGCCTATTGCAGTCCGCGGAAGCTACAATGACTGTGTGCGGCTGGCAGAATATTTAGCGTCCGAGGAGGGTTACTTTCTCGCCGGGGATTATGCCCTGCGCGCAGAAGGGAGCAAGACGCAGGCCTATGAAATTATCGAACAGCTGCACTGGCAGGTGCCAGAGTGGGTGGCGGTGCCCATGGGGAACGGCACGAATCTTTCAGGGATCGCAAAAGGTTTCCAGGATCTTTTAGCGCTTGGCCTTATTGACCGCTTGCCGAAACTTCTTGGCGTACAGGCGGCGCAATCCTCGCCTATAGTTGAAGCATGGCAGAGGAATGAGGCGAAAGTCATAGCGTCTGAATCGCTCGCCCAGACCGTGGCGCAAGCGGCAAATGTGGGTAATCCTTTGGATGCCACGAAGGCCTTGAGCGCGATCAGGGAAAGCGGGGGACAGGCGGTCGCGGTGAGCGAGGAAGAGATTTTGTGCGCGCAGGAAGAATTAAGCAGGGCAGAATCAGTGTTCATAGAGCCGTCGTCCGCGCTTGTCTGGGCAGGGGTGAAGAAACTGAAAGAACAGGGAACAGTGAACAGTGATCAGAGTATCGTTTTGGTGCTGACAGGCCATGGCTTAAAAGATCCCAAGAGCGTGCTCGTGAGGGCGGTGGAACCGCCGGTTATCGCGCCCACCGTTGCCGCCTTGCAGGAATTATGGAAGGAGCGGCTGTATGCGCTCACAAAGGTGAGCAAGAGTGAAGGTATGAAAGTCCTGTGGGATGCGCACACTATCCCTACGGACCTTGGCGTGCGGGCGAAGAAGCTTTTCCATGTCGCGCTGGATAAGGCGCATGAGGAGCGGCTCGCAATTTCCGTCGCGCAGTTCCATGAGAAAATGCATGAGATGACGCTGCACAGTTTCAATCTCCTCCTTGAAGATGTGACCAAACTCCCGTACGATTACCAAGAGATACTGCGGATTGCGGATTTCACCATCCAGGTTCCCCGGCACGCGATGCCGCGCGCCGAGGTAAGCGTGAAGCTCAACGGCGGAACGTACGAAGGTGAATATGAGGGCGTGGGGCCGGTTGACGCGGTCATTAAGGGCGCAGAAGAAGCGCTTGCCAAATCCCCGCACGGCATTCCCCATGCACTGGTGGATTACGACGTGGAGATCGACCGCGGCGGCACCGACGCTATTGTCCGCGTGCACCTCGCGCTTGAGCACCCGAACGGCGCCAAGGTGACCGGCTCGGCGGTGTCGCCGGACGTCATCACCGCGTCCGTGGTGGCGTTTGAGAGAGCATATAATTTGTTGTATCAAAAGGTGACATCGTAAGATGTCATCCCCGCGAAGGCGGGGATCTAGAAAACAAAAATAAAAAATAGATCGATTTTGCTGTTTATTTTTTGTCTGGATTCCTGCCTGCGCAGGAATGACAATATTGAAGGTATTACTTTGTTATAAATACTATGCAGCCTACCCAATTCATCTGGCTCAACGGTTCATTCGTCCCCTGGCAGGAGGCGAAAATCCACGTCCTCGCGCACGCGCTCCACTATGGCACGGGCGTGTTCGAGGGAATCCGCACCTACGCCACGGCAAAGGGCCCTGCGGTTTTCCAGTTGGAGAAGCACCTGGAGCGCTTCCTCTACGGCGCCTCGTGTTTGCGCATGCAGGTTCCCTATACGAAAGAGCGGCTCGCAGAGGCGGTCGTGGCGACGATACGCAAAAACGACATTAAGGAATGTTACGTCCGCCCGATCATGTTTTACGGCTACGGCGAACTGCGCGTGAATCCCGCGGGCTGTCCGGTGGACGTCGCGATTGCGGTCTGGCCGTGGGGCGCCTATCTGGGAGAGGCGGCCATCACGGCGAAAGTGTCCAAGGTCATCCGCATCCACCCGCATTCGTCCGCGACCGATGCGAAGATCACCGGCCATTATGTCAATTCTATGCTCGCGGGGCTTGATGCCGTTGATGCCGGATACGGGGAAGCCATTCAGCTGGATTATGAAGGTAATATTGCCGAGGGCACGGGCGAGAATTTTTTCATGGTCAAAAACGGCGTGGTGGCGACCCCGCCGCTTGGCACTATCCTCGCGGGCATAACCCGCACTTCGGTCATCACCCTTGCCCGCGATTTGGGCTACACGGTGGAGGAGCGCCCTCTTTCCCTTGCGGAAGTGTTGAAGGCGGATGAGTGCTTTTTCACCGGCACTGCGACGGAGATCGCCGGCATCGGGAAGATTGACGACACGGAGTTCAAAGACGCCCCAGGCCCGGTGACTAAGAGACTCACTGACGCGTTTAAGACCATCGTGAAAGCGGAAAACGAGAAGTATATGCATTGGCTTACCTTGGTGAATAAATAATTCTATGTCAGCTTCCTCATTGAAACACCACAGCCAGCTTATGACCGGTTCTCCCGGCACTGCCGACTGGCCCAAAAGGGCCGCGGCGCGGGCCATGCTAAGGGCGGTGGGTTTTAAGGATCAGGATTTTGAGAAACCCATCATCACGGTCGCCTGTCCCTACACCAACGCCACGCCGTGCAATGACCACGTGGACAAGCTCGGGCGTGTTGTGGTTGAGGAAGTGGAAAAGATAGGCGGCAAGCCGTTTATTTTCGGCACGCCGGTGGTAAGCGACGGTGAGAGCATGGGTACGGAAGGTATGAAGTATTCGCTCGTGTCGCGCGAATGGATTGCGGACAACATAGAAATCATGCAGGAGTCATACATGGCAGACGGCGCGATTACCTTGTCAGGATGCGATAAGACGATTCCCGGCGCGCTGATGCCTTTGGCGCGCAACAACAGCATTGGCCTCACGCTCTACGGCGGTTCGATTCACCCCGGCAGACTGGGTGATAAAGACCTCACCATTGTGAGCTCGTTCGAAGCGATTGGCGCCCATGCGGCGGGGAAGATAAGCGACGAAGAGCTCCACCAGATAGAATGCCATTCTTGCCCCGGGGCAGGATCCTGCGGCGGCATGTTTACGGCGAATACCATGGCGTCATCCATCGAGGCGCTTGGCATGTCCATTCCCGGCTCCTCATCCAATCTCGCCGTGGACAGGCACAACCAAGTGTCTGAGGACAAGCGGAACGACTGCAAAAAAACAGTCACGGCGCTCTTTCATCTTCTTGAGCGGGGCATCCGCGTTCGTGACATCATGACTAGGCAAGCGTTTGAGAATGCCATTGTCGTGGTGATGGCGCTGGGCGGGTCTACCAACGCCGTGCTCCATTATCTAGCCCTCGCGCATGAGGCGGGCGTGGAGCTCACGCTTGATGATTTCTCGCGCGTGGCCGCGCGGGTGCCGCTCCTCGGAAATTTTTCGCCTTTTGGGAAATATGTGATGGAAGATTTGCACAATATCGGCGGCATCCCCATGGTGATGAAACACCTCTTGCAGTACGGCCTTTTGCATGGCGATTGCATGACGGTGACTGGCAGGACCGTGGCGGAGAATCTAAAAGACGCGCCGGACTACCCCGAAGGACAGGATATAGTCGCGCGCGTGGATCAGCCGTGTGCGCCGCCGGACCACCACATCGTTATCCTCCGCGGCAATCTCGCGCCTGAAGGGGCGGTGATGAAGCTCTCGGGGAAAGGTGTGATGGCGCACAAGGGGCCTGCGCGGATATTCGAGCGGGAAGAAGATGCGCTTGATGCGATCCTGGAAGGCAGGGTAAAAAAAGGCGACGTGATGGTTATTCGTTTCGAAGGCCCGAAAGGCGGCCCGGGCATGAGAGAAATGCTTTCTCCCTCTTCCGCGCTCATGGGTGCGGGATTGGGGAAGGAGGTCGCGCTCATCACGGACGGGCGTTTTTCCGGCGGCACGCACGGCATCATGGTGGGGCACATCACGCCGGAAGCGCAGACAGGCGGCCCGATTGCGTTCCTCAAAGAAGGGGACATGATTGACATAGACGTCCAAAGACGAGAAATAAATGTTGAGATAAGCGAAGAGGAAATGCGCGCACGCGCAGCAGTGTGGAAAGCGCCCGCACTGAAATATCAGCGAGGGGTGCTGTGGAAATACGCCACGCTCGTGGGAAGCGCATCGAGAGGGGCCGTGACAAGTTAGACGTGCGTTTATTCGTTGGGAAAACACGTTTCTTTAAGATTCCAACCATATTAGTGTATTATTCTGCTCGGTCGCACCCCAGTTCTTGTTGCGGAACTCGTCCCGCTCCGCGGGACTCAAACAGTCCTCACTGCGAACTGTGGCACCCCCTCGCTTTAGGAAAAGGAGGGAAAGGAGAAAAAATGTATGAACTATGTATCCGCCGAAGGAAGGCAGGGAAGGGTAATGGTAGCTCGGTTTAAGCCCGGACAGGATTTGCGTGACGCATTGAATGCTTTTTGCCTTGAGAAGGGGATAAAAGCCGGCTATATTCCGGTACTCTTAGGAGGATTCAAGAATCTCAAGGTGAATGCGATGGCGCAAGGAGAGGAGGATGACCAACCGCGCACTGTCTTGCGCGAGTACCGCGAGCCTCTGGAATATTTCGGCTGCGGCACGGTTGCATTTGCGGACGGCAAGCCTTCGATCCATATCCACCTTACTGCGGCGCAAGGGAACCACAACGCGGTCGGAGGGCATCTCGTATCCGGAGAGATCGTCTTTCTAACAGAAGTAGTTATCGTGGAGGTTGAGGGCATTGTCATGACGCGCCAGAGTGATCCCGAAGTTTTCAATATGCCCCTTTTGCATTTTTCCCATTGATCCCGTTGATAATAAATGAGACATGGTTTAATATGAGATGTCCTTTAATCCATAATTCAATTATTTATACAGTTTATATACAACGGGGTTGACATAAAAACCCGGCGGGAGTAGCCTTAGAATATACCTATGCAAAGTACCGCAACCAATCAGATTTTTAGCGTTGTTATCCTTATCCAGCCGTGAGGGTGGCCGCTTGCGTATACGCAATACCGTCGCAGAGGCCGCCCGAAAGCGGCCATTTTTTATACCAAATAATGGATCGCAGCAATTTTAGGTTTCACGCGTATGTACGCAGAAGCCGTCCGCGTCACCTTTAGTAATATTTGGCGTTTAGTGCGTATGCGGACGGACGCAGACCCGCCTGCCTACGCCTATGGTCGGGTACGAACGAGAGTAAGGTTATGCATCTAAAGTCACAGGTGTATCTCATTCATGAATAGAGGCTATGGCGGGCAGGTCAACGCAGATATGTATTATTTTTTATTTTACTACTATGAAGATTGATTTCGGCGGCGTTACGGAAGACGTTGTGACCAGGGATGAATTCCCTTTATCGCGCGCGCAGGAAGCATTAAAGGATGAGACCATCGCGGTGCTTGGCTACGGCGTGCAAGGGCCGGGGCAATCCCTCAATATGCGCGATCAAGGCTTTCGCGTCATTGTGGGCCAGCGGAAGGGTACGGATTCGTGGGATAAGGCGGTGAATGATGGATGGAAGCCGGGTGAAACGTTGTTTGAGTTGGACGAGGCCGCTGCGCGCGGCACCATTATCCAATATTTGCTCTCTGACGCGGGGCAGAAGCAGTACTGGCCTGCCTTGAAGCCGCATCTTACGAAGGGTAAGGCGCTCTGTTTTTCGCATGGATTTTCCATTGTGTACAAAGACCAGACCCGCGTGGTGCCGCCCGCCTGTGTGGATGTCATTCTGGTCGCGCCAAAAGGGTCAGGTACGTCCGTGCGCAGGAATTTTTTAAAAGGCAGCGGGATAAACGCGAGCTTTGCGGTGTTTCAGGATGCGACAGGCCATGCGCGCGACCGCGCGATTGCCTGCGGTATTGCAGTCGGTTCCGGTTTTCTCTTCCCCACCACGTTTGAGAACGAGGTATGGAGCGACTTGACCGGCGAGCGGGGTGTGCTCATGGGTGCGCTTGCGGGCATTATGGAGGCGCAGTACAACCTCCTCCGCGCCAAGGGTCATTCGCCCTCTGAAGCGTTCAATGAAACCGTGGAAGAAGCTACACAAAGCCTCATCCCTTTGATTGCAGAAAAAGGTATGGACTGGATGTATGCAAACTGTTCGACGACTGCCCAGCGCGGCGCGCTTGACTGGCGGCATAAGTTCCGCAAGGCAGTGGAGCCGGTGTTCGAAGAGCTCTACAAAAGAGTGAAAGAAGGGAAGGAAACGGAAATCGTGCTTAAGGCAAACAGCGATCCGCACTACCGCGAGAATTTGAAGAAAGAATTGGACGAAATGAAAAATTCCGAAATGTGGCAAGCAGGCGCGGCGGTGCGCGGATTGCGTCCCGAAAACTGGAAAAAGTAGAAGCCAGTGTACGCCATCACTATGCCAGTATACGCCGCTTAGTGAGGAGTTTAATTTATGAATAACCACATAAAACCCATCGGCCCATATTCAACCGCACGGCGTGCAGGCGATCTCCTTTTCTGTTCCGGACAGATCGGGATTGATGGGTCAGGTGCGCTCGTCGCCGGCGGTATTGCGTCGGAGACGCGGCAGGCGTTTGAAAATCTTAAAGAGGCGCTGCGCGAGGAAGGCTTCACTCTTCAGGACGTGGTGAAGGCCACCGTATACCTGAAGGATATGAACGAGTTTGCGGCGATGAACGCGGTGTATCAGGAATATTTTAATCCTCCGTATCCAGCGCGCGCGACCATACAGGTCGCGGCGCTTCCGAAAGGCGCGTGTATAGAAATTGAAGCAGTGGCAGTAAAGGGTTAGGTAATAAAATCATTCATTATGTTATTAACAGGAGGCGAGATATTACTCAAAACTTTAGTAGACCTCGGCGTCGACGTGATGTGGGGCATGCCTGGGGGCGTGGTGCTGCCCTTGTATGACCATTTTGCGAAATACCCACAGCTTAAACACATCCTTATCCGCCATGAACAAGGAGGGGCGTTTGCCGCCGATGGTTATGCGCGGGTGACCGGGAACGTGGGGGTATGCTTGGGCACCTCGGGTCCGGGATCCACAAACCTTGTAACAGGGATTGCGGGCGCGTTCATGGATTCCATTCCTTTGCTCGCAATCACCGGGCAGGTTGCCTCGCCTCTGATCGGTTCTGACGCGTTTCAAGAGGTGGATTCCATAGGCATTACGGTGTCGATCGTGAAACACAGCTTTTTGGCGCAAAGGGCGGAAGACGTGGCAGACATAATCACGACCGCCTATTATCTTGCCGGGTCCGGCCGCCCAGGGCCGGTGCATGTGGATGTGACTAAGGATGCGCTCATGAACAAAGTTGAGTACCAAAAGGGAATAGTTTTAGCGCTGCCGGGTTACCGCATCCCGCATATGGACGATCCCGAGATGCGCTCAGCGGTGAAACAGCTTGAAACATTATTAGAAAATCCTGATGCGCGCCCCTTAATCCTTGCTGGGCACGGGGTGGAGCTTGGCGGGGCGGAAAAGGAACTCTTGGCATTTGCGGAAAAATTGCAGATTCCAGTGGCCAATACGCTCTTGGGAACAGGCGTATTTCCGCAAGGGCATCCTCTGTATCTGGGATCGGTGGGCATGCACGGCACGGCGCTTGCGAACAAGACGCTGGCAGAATCAAATGTAGTGATCGGCATAGGGATGCGCTGGGACGACCGCGTGACAGGCGATTTGAAAAGCTTCAAGAGCGGCAGGCAATTTGTCCATTTCGAGATAGACCCGTCCGAGGTTGGCAAAATTATAACTCCCGCAGTAGCTTTCATGGGCAACGTGAAGGATACGCTCTCATCCGCCGTGAGGGAGATGCAAACGCGCGCGTGGCCGAAGTGGCGGCGCTCCATTGAAGAGTGGAAAGCCGCTTGGCCGCCATTCGCCCTTCCTTATCCGCAAGCTGAAGACGGTCCCATTTCCCAGCCGTGGGCGATCAGCCTGCTTTCGGAAATGACAAAGGGCGAAGACATCGTGGCATCAGACGTAGGCCGCCATCAGATGTGGGTGATGCGCTATTACCGGTTCCGCCATTCGCACTCGCACATTTCGCACGGAGGCTTAGGCGCGATGGGATTCGGCGTGCCCGCGGCCATGGGCGCGAAATTTGGCGCGCCGGGGAGGCGCGTGTGGGCAGTGAGCGGCGACGGCAGCTTTCAGATCAATATCCAAGAACTCGCGACGATTGCGGAAAACAAAGTCGAGGTAAAAATGGTGCTGATGAACGACGGATCGCTGGGTATGGTGCGGCAGTGGCAGGAGCTTTTCTACGGCTCGAACCTTTCTGCAAGCACTTTTTCAGGGAATCCCGATTTCGTGCGCGTGGCAGAAGCGTATGCCATTCCCGCGCGGCGCGTGGAGAAAGCTGCGGATTTGCGGCAGGCGTTTGAGTGGGCTATGCAGACTCCCGGGCCGGTCCTTGTTGAGGTGCGGGTTGACCCGCAGGAGCACGTCTACCCCATGGTGCCGGCAGGCAAGGGAGTGCATGAGCAGATCATTGTTGACCCTCGACGGGCATTACATGCGGAATCGCACTTGAAATTAAGCGCGTCAACGAGCGATTAAATTAAAATACAAATCTCAAAATGTCACCGCTTTGCGGGATCCCGCTTACCATTGAATACCATCATTAAGGTGCGGGACAGAATGACAAACCAAAATTTATAAATTTTACATTTTCATTTTGATTTTTGATATTTGATTTTTGCATTATTTGAATAAGTAAAGTTATGCAATACAATGAGTTCCATTTCAAGATTACCCTCGAAGCCATGAATCACGTGGGCGTGATGACGCGCATAACAAATGTGCTGCGAAAGTTCAGCCTGAATATTTATGAATTCAGCGGCAAGACGCACCCCGAAGACCCAGAGCGCTTTACAATGTATCTTTGGGTAGCAGGCCCCAGAGAAAACTGCGATTATATTTTCAAGAAATTGGAAAAGATTATCGATGTGGTGAAGATTGAGTGGAAGGGAGTGAAGTAAATATGATACCAATATACGAATGTATTCGAATGATGCGAATCACTGCGAATTCGTAGGTATTAGCCTGCCTGCGCAGGCAGGTATCATTAGTATTAATTAGTTGATTAGTATCATACTATGTTGAAACCCATTCGACCTTTTAGTAAGCGCATAACTAAAATTGAAGTGTCCGCCATCAAGCAGATGGCGCTGAAGGCTACGGAATACAAGAACGTGGTATCGTTCGGCTGGGGCGTGCCGTCGTTTCGGACAAAAGAGGAGATACGGGACGCGGTGCGTGACGCGTTTCAGAATGATCCTCATCTGGATAAATATGCGCCCGTGTCGGGACTTACCAGCTTGCGCGAAAAGATCGCGCGCACCTGGCCGAAGCGCTATGGGTTTGAGATCTCGCCAAAAGAAGTGCTCGTGTCTGCGGGCGCTATGGAGGCGATGATGGGATTGATGATGGTGCTTTTCGATCCCGGAGACGAGGTGCTCGTGATGGACCCGGGATTCGCGTCGCACATCGAAGAAATGGAAGTGACCGGCCTTGTTCCTTCTTATGTCCATCTGGACGAATCAAAGGGATGGGGATTGACGGAGCGCGCGCTTGAGAAAGCAATTTCCAAAAAAAGCAGAGGGATTATCATTATCAATCCCAACAATCCCACCGGCCATGTATATGCGCGTGCAGATATTGAGTTAATAGCGCGTTTCGCCGTGCAGCACCATTTGTGGCTTATCGTAGATGAACCTTACGAATACCTGGTATTCGACGGGAAAAAATTATTCCATCCCCTGCTGATCCCAGAAGCGCGGAATAATGTGATTGCGGTGCACTCTTTTTCCAAGAAATTCGCCATGACCGGCTGGCGCGTGGGATACTTCGTGGGATCGGAGGAGTTGGTAAAAGAATTCATGAAATTCCACGACAATACGATTGTGAGTGCACCGCGCATTTCCCAAATCGCAGCGCTCGCCGCGCTAGATATCCCGGACAGCGCGTTTGCGGATGAATTAAAAGAAATGCACGCGCGCAGAGACCTGATCTGCCAATGGCTCGACAGGATGCCGGATCTCTTCACCTATGTGCGCCCCACTGGCGCGTATTACATTTTTCCGAAAATAATCGCGCCGGGGTTGGATGACGTGACGCTCGCGGAACGCCTCCTGAATGAGGTGCAGGTCGTGACCACGCCGGGCTCTGCTTTCGGGCCTGTGGGCCAAAATCACCTGCGTCTCACTTTCAGCGGCACGAGAGAAGAAATCAGTGAAGGGATGGAGAGGATATCAAAATGGTGGGAAGCGGAAAAAAAGAGAAAATAAAACGGATTTACGCGGATTATACTCAATTGCTATTCAATTCCGATTCCATCGTCATCCCCGCCCCGTATCAAGGTACGGGGCAAGCTCCAGCGGGAATCCAGACGCCGTCCTCGACCGAGATCGGGGAAAACCAAAAGAAAATTGATCTTTTTGTTTGTTTTATGTCTGGATTCCAGATCCCGGTCTGGAATGACAATCGGAATTGGGTTGGCAAATTAGTATATTATACAGATATACGCGGAAATTGAGATACGATCAAATCACCCATCGTTTTCGTTCCTACAATTTTATCGTCCGTGGTGGTGGTATCTTTGATATCAAAGGTACGATATCCGCTCTCTAACACCGACGACACGGCGCGCCATACGGCATCCGATTCTGTTTTGAGGCCGAACGCGTACTCAAGCAGCATTGCGCCGGAAAGGATGGAGGCGATCGGGTTTGCGATGCCCTTCCCGGCGATATCCGGCGCCGATCCGTGGATAGGCTCAAATAAACCCACACCCGGCCCAAGGCTCGCGGACGCGAGCAGGCCAAGACTTCCCGCAATTTGCGATGCTTCGTCGGTCAGGATGTCGCCGAACATGTTTTCCGTGAGGACCACGTCGAATTGGCGCGGATTTTTTATTAATTGCATGGCGGCGTTATCCACATACATATGCGTGAGCGCGACGTCGGAGTAATCGCGCGCAACTTCGTTCACGGTCTCCCGCCAGAGGCGGGAACATTCCAGGACGTTTGCCTTGTCTACGGAACGGAGCGTTTTTTTCCTTCTGCGCGCCGCCTCAAACGCCATGCGGGCGATCCGCACGACGGCATCTTTGGTATAGCGCATGGTATCCCATGCTTCGTCCCGCGCCACGTTTCTGCCCCGCGGCTCTCCAAAGTAAATGCCGCCGACCAGTTCCCTGAAAAATACGATATCCGCGCCTTCAAGGACCTCCTGTTTCAATGAAGAAGCGTCGAGGAGTGGAGAGAAGAGCCTGATTGGGCGGATATTTGCGAACAAATCAAAATCTTTGCGGATTTTCAAGAGTCCCTGTTCCGGTCTCACCGTGGCATGCGGGTCCTGGTCGTATTTCGGCAAGCCCACCGCGCCGAGCAAAATCGCGTCTGTGTCCTTGGCAGCTTCAATGGTTTTTGGCGGCAGGGGATCGCCTGTCGCGTCGATTGCCGCAGCACCAATCAACTCATGACGAAAATGGAAATCGTGTCCGAATTTTTCCGCGACCGCTTTCAGCATCTTGACGGTTTCTGCGGTCACCTCCGGTCCTATGCCGTCACCCGGTAAAACTAAGATATTTTTATACATATCAATACGCATCAATGAGATTTTTTCACATTGTAGCGTGGTAGCTTGTCTACCACTCACGATGTCTTATTGTCGGAGGCAAGCTCCGACGCTACTATTCTTGTGACTGTCGTTGCTCGAACGCAGCAATCTCCGGCTCAAATTTAAGAATATATCCAATCTCATCTACCCCGTCGCGGAGACATGCTTTCACGAACGGATCAATCTCAAAGCGGTAGTCCTTGCCTTTCCAACTCACGGTTTGCCGTTCTAGGTCAAGGTGCGCTTCTTCTTGCGGACTACCTGCGGCATCTTTATGCATTTGGTCCACGGCCACTTCAGGCAATGAAACGGGAAGAAGGCCGTTTTTATAGCAGTTATTTTTAAAAATATCGCCGAAGGTAATCGCAATCACGGCCTTGAACCCGTATTCAGAAAGCGCCCAGACCGCATGTTCGCGGGAAGAGCCGCTGCCAAAATCCCTATGCGCGAGCAATATCCTTGCATTTTTATCCGCCTCCGCAGGAAAACCGCGGGCGTCAGCCCGCGGATGAATGCGGGACTGCGGATCCGCCGAAGCCTTGCGCGAAGGCGGCAGGACTGCTACGGCGGATTCCGCCTGATCTCCCTTGAGAGAGATACCGTGGGCGTGAGCCCGCGGAGTTTCATACAGGGGATTATTGAGAGGAAATTCCGGCCCTGCCTCGCCCTGCGGATTAAACCGCAAATCACGGAATAGATTTTCCCCATAGCCTTCCTTTCCGGTTGCGATCAAAAACCGCGCGGGTATGATCTGGTCAGTGTCCACGTCGTCCATCAGCAGAGGAACGAGGAGCGAAGAAAAATTTTTGAATGGAGCCTGTGACATATTTATTGAATATATTTTCTCACGTCCGTCACCTTGCCTTCAATAGCCGCCACGGCCGCCATGGCAGGGGACATGAGGAGCGTGCGCGCGCCCTGGCCCTGCCTGCCAATGAAGTTGCGGTTGGATGTGGACGCGCAGTATTTCCCCGGGGGCACGACATCGCCGTTCATCGCGATGCACATGCTGCAGCCCGGATCGCGCCATTCGCATCCGGCATTTTCGAATATTTCCTTCAGCCCTTCCGCTTCCGCCTGTTTCTTCACACTTTGCGATCCCGGCACCACGTAGACGATGCGGCCCGCCGCGATTTTCCCCCCTTTCAGGAATTGCGCGGCGACGCGCAGGTCTTCAATGCGCGCATTGGTGCAGCTGCCGATAAATACATAATCGATGCGTTGCCCTATGACCCGCTGGCCCGGTTGCATTCCCATATAGTCAAGCGCTTTCTTCACTTCAGGATTCGCGGTGTCATCAGGAATGTGTTCACTCACCTTCACGGACATGCCCGGATTGATGCCCCAGGTCACCATGGGCTCGATTTCAGACGCGTCCATCTTCACTTCACGGTCAAACGCCGCGTCCGAATCACCGCGAAAGGAAAGCCATGTGGCTATTGTCGCGCGTTTTGATTCTTCGGTAGGAAAGGAAATTTTTGAGAGCAGATAATCGACCGTCGTCTGATCCGGCGCGATCATGCCGGCGCGCGCGCCCGCTTCAATGCTCATGTTGCACACCGTGAGCCTCTCTTCCATGCTTAATTTTTCTATTGTATTCCCGCGGTATTCCAGAGTGTAGCCCACGCCGCCGCCCACACCGATCCGCCGGATGATGGAAAGGATGATGTCTTTTGCATACACCCCCCGCGGAAGCTCACCGGTGATGGTGATGGCCATGGTTTTGGTCTTTTTTTGCAGGAGGCACTGGGTAGCGAACACCTGTTCAACTTCCGACGTGCCGATACCGAAGGCGAGGGCGCCAAACGCGCCGTGCGAGGACGTATGGCTGTCACCGCACACGATGGTCATGCCCGGCTGGGTGAGGCCGAGTTCTGGCCCGATGACGTGGACAATTCCTTGCTTGTCGCTCTCAAGCCCGTAGAGAGTGATGCCTTCTGCGCGGCAATTCTCTTCAAGCGTATTCACTTGTTTCTGCGCATTTCCGTCTTTCCACACTCTTTCGAAGCGTCCCCGCGAGGGCACCGCATGATCCATGGTGGCAAAGGTGAGATCAGGGCGGCGCACCCTCATTCCGCGCGTTTTTAGCCCCGCAAACGCCTGCGGTGAGGTCACCTCATGGATGAGATGAAGGTCAATGTAGATGATCGCAGGTTCATTCGGCGCCTGCCCCGTAAGCCCCGCCTTGGCGGGGTCCTTCGGGGCTTCCCGCACCACATGCGCGTCCCATATTTTGTCGTACAAGGTCTTGGACATAGCAATGAAAATCCCAAATCCCAATTTCCAATGACCAATAAAATCCAAATGTGAAAATCCCAAATTGGTCATTCAGTCATTAATGCATTGGTTGGTCATTGGGGTTTGGGCATTGGTCATTTCTTTGAACTTTGAAATTTGAATTTTGTCATTATATCAATGAGGTCTTCTTCTTCCACTTCTTTCTTTTCGTCTGCCACGATGAGGAAACGCCGATACGCCTCATCCAGCTGATCGCCTTCCAATGAGAATCCCAATTGCGCGAGTTTGTGTTTCAGCGCGGCGTGGCCGGAGCGTGCGGTGAGCACGATTCTCGACACGTCCACGCCCACATCCGGCGGATTGATGATTTCATAATTATCCCTGCTTTTCAATACGCCGTCCTGATGGATGCCGGATGAATGGGCAAAGGCATTTGCGCCTACAATCGCTTTGTTCGGCTGTACCGGAATGCCCATGGTTTTAGCGATGAGCCTGCTTAAAGAGGCTAAGCGGGAGCTCTCAATCCTGATCTCGAAGCCGTTATCGCGCCGGGTTTTCAGCGCCATCACGACTTCTTCGAGCGCCGCGTTTCCCGCCCGCTCGCCGATGCCGTTCATCGTCACTTCCACCTGCCGCGCGCCCGCGCGCACGCCTGCCAAAGTGTTCGCGGTCGCAAGCCCCAAGTCGTTGTGGCAATGGACGCTTACCACGACATTCTCAATGCCTTTCACGCGGTCGAACAGGTATTTTATTTTTTCATACCACTCTTCAGGAAAACAATAGCCGGTGGTGTCGGGGATATTGACGACCGTGGCGCCCGCGGCAATGACCACTTCAACCATCTGCGCCAAAAACACAGGATCCGCGCGTCCCGCATCTTCGGCATAGAATTCAATGTCATGGACAAATTGTTTCGCATAGCGCACCGCATCGACGCCTTGAGAGAGCACTTTGTCCCGCGTGGATTTAAACTTTTTTTCAATATGGATATCAGACGAGCCGATGCCGGTATGGATGCGCGGCCGTTTCGCAAAACGCAATGCCTCGACTGCCGCGTCAATGTCTTTGTGCACGGCCCGCGTGAGCGCGCACACCGTCACGTCGCCCACGGCCTTGGACACCTCGACCACTGACGCGAAATCTCCCGGGCTTGATATGGGGAATCCCGCTTCAATCACGTCCACGCTCAGCCGCGCAAGCTCCCGCGCGAGCGCGACTTTCTCTTGCGTGTTCAGCTTCGCGCCCGGCACTTGTTCGCCATCCCGCAAGGTAGTGTCGAAGATGTACAGACGTTCTTTGGTTTGGGGTGAAGATGGCATAGTGAGCATATTTATTCATGGTAGCGTGGCAGTTTATCTGCCACCGATAGGTTACTTGAAGTCGCAGACAAGCCTGCTTGCGCAGGCAAGCTGCGACGCTACGAATTGGTTTTGAATTTTAGGATTTCATTTAACTGCGGTAAAGATAAAAAAATCCTCCCCTTATGGGAGGTAATAGGTAGAATTTTGACTACGCAGCATTACTTCCCACCCGGTAATGGAAGGAGGAGAGAAGTAAGGAGAAGCGAGTGAATGGCGGTGGTTTGATGTGTCATATTCTTAAGTTTAGGGTATGTCAAATATCCGTTTACGTCAATACATTGTTGTGGATAAGGGCTTTTTATGCTATTTTGACGTGTGAAAGAAGCGATGGTATTCTTGTAGTATGAAGAATGAAAATTTTCCTCGTGGTTTAAATGATTCATCTTCATCAATCAAGGAATTGACTACTCTACTTGATAAAGTATCGGAGGGAGAATTAGTCGAAGCATATAATAAAGGACGAGTAGTGCTACAACAAGGGACAGTGCATGATAGTGGTTCACCGCTGAATCTTCACTTGTGGGGCGTTGAAGGTATAGCATGGGATTCTCAACCATTGAAAGAAAGAATTGAGGAATTGAAAGACGCATTAGAAGAGAAGGGATACCAATTTGATCATGAGGGAAATATTATTAAATTATCTTAAGTCCATGTTTTCTAAAAAAAGGATTATCGCTATTGCGCTTTTTGCCGTGATCGGCCTATTGGCGGATCGCGTGGCGGTGAGCGCGGTGTGGGGAGCTAAGGGCCAGACCTTTACGCTCTTGCAGCTGTTTGCGCCGGCAGTGGGCGCATTCCTTGGCGGCGTGAGCGGCGCCGTTACCGTATTGTTTACGGAAATCGCGAGTTTCATCATCCAAGGGAAAGAAGTCACCGTGATGAATGTAGTTCGCCTTTTGCCGCTGGTGTGCGCGACATTTTATTTTGCCAGCGTCATGCGGCCCCATGGCAAGAAGTCGCGGTGGATTGAGATTGGCGTGCCCGCGCTCGCCATGCTTATCTTTTGGGAACACCCCATCGGCCGCGCGGTGTGGTACTACGCGCTTTATTGGACCATCCCCATGATTGTATCGCTCACGCCTTTGCGGAAGACCTTGGTGGGGAAAAGTTTAGGCTCCACATTTACCGCGCACGCAGTCGGCGGCGCGTATTGGATCTGGGCAACCAATATGGCGGCGCCGCTCTGGACCGCGCTCATTCCGGTCGTCGCCATGGAGCGCGCGGTGTTTGGGCTGGGGATTGCGCTCACGTTTATGGCGGTCAACCTGTCGCTCTCTCGCCTGCCCTCGGTCCACGCGCTCCCGATCAAGATTCACCATGTAAGGACAGTTTTTTCACGGGGTTAACGGCGGTCGCCTTTTCGATAGAATTAAATTATAATTTTATGCCACCAACAAGCCCCGCACAGCCACAAAATGAGGAAATGTTAGAACCTCAACCAAAATTTAACACACTGTTAACTATAATTATCTCTGTCTTCGCCACCACCATACTAGTCGGAGCAGGAGTGTATTTTGTCATGGCGAGAAACAACAGCAGTGGCAATCAGCAAGTATTGGAAACACAGGTTGATTATTTAAATAAAAAAATTGAAGTTTTGGAAAGTCAAAAGCAGGCCAATACCGAAGATACTAAAAACATTGTTAATGAAGGCAAAAATGGAGAGCAAGGGAATCAGGATAAATTTGCTGATTGGCAGATTTATCGGAATGAGCAGTATGGGTTTGAAATAAAGTATCCAAAGGATTTAATTGTTAATCAAACTGATTCAAATATTATTACAATGGGCTCTCAGGCAACACCTTATATAGTCATTGAAAGATATCCAAGCAGACAAAACATTGATTTTCAAAGTTTTGTTCAGGAAAAATTAGTAAAAGCTTTTGGTAGTTTATTAGATGTTAATAAAATTAAATGGGCAGAGTGGGCACATAAAGAAATTTTTGATCAGTATGTTATAGATGTGGAGTTTGAGAATATGGTAGGTGGTTACACCGGCAATGTAATTTGGACTTATTTTGCGAGAGGAAATTGGGTGTACAGAATATCAGCTTTGCAGGGCTACAATAATATGGACCAAAAGACATTTCAGAACCAAATCATTCCCACCTTTAAATTTATTAACGGAACCGCCAACTGGCAGACATATAAGAATGAAAATTTGGGATTGGAATTTAAATATCCCCAGGAATTTACTTTAAAACAGAGTGACCATCCTCATTATAAGACAGGTAGCTTTTTAGAAGTTCATCAAAGTGGAGCCGAAGTTTGGTCAAGTGATGTGGTTGTTTCAGTCAGACTTGATAATGCTTACTTGGGTACAAATTTTCAAAGTGCTTGGCTAACAGTAGCTTATGATTCAGATATTGCCGATTTATCTAACTGTCAGGAGCTACACAGAAACAGAGGAGTAGAAAAAATGACTGATAGTCAGGTCGTTAATAGAGTTACTTGGTATAAAGGCGAAACTAGCGGTGTAGCAGCGGGTACGTATGTGAAATCAAAAGTTCATCATACTTTTCATAATGATATGTGTTATGAAGTAACCCTGCATCTATCAATTGCTAACATTGGGAACTTTGATCCTACTTCAGGTATAAAAGAAGTTGATGAAAGTGTAGTTTGGGTAAAGCTGGGAAGTATTTTTTCCACCTTCAAATTTTTAGATTAAATTTTGGCTGACTTAACAAATCGGTTCCAGGTATAACCTCGAGCCAACACCGTGTTTTAGTGTTTCTGTGCTTTATGTGTTTTATGACTTTATTCCATTACCATTCTTTAAAGTAAAGCAAGTGTTATGGGGTAAATTAAAGGTACTAAATGGAATCCGCATCAACCAAGGACGCGGTTTTTTATTAGTTATTCCGTACAAGGGATTACCCTCTCAGTAGAGCCAAGGTGGTATAATATACACATGCCCAGAAGTACAACATCCAAGAGGGAGGCAAGAGTCTGAGAGTTAAGTATGGGGATATTATTCTGTAGCGATGAGTGATGTAAAATATGGGCATTATTTCAAGCCTCCCTCATCGATCGCCAAACGTTGTATTCAAGTTTGTTATGACTAATACTTCACAGACGCATTCATTCTGTAGATATATAAATACCATCCACGTTTGGCGTTGGATGTTGATATGCTGGGTATGACCGCATTGCAACAATCTCTCCTTGCGACCCTCGCGTGGTTTGACCTGTTTGACTATCCCTTGACCGCATGGGAGGTTTATACGTGGCTGTGTATTGGCAATGACAAGGCAGGTTTTGGGGCATCCTCATCTTACGAAGAGGTGTTGGAGGGATTGCGCGCATTGGTTGCAGAAAAGGCCATAGAATCCCAGTGGTCGTTTTTTTTCCTTGTCGGCAGGAAGGAAACCGTAGAAATCCGCAGGAACAGGTATCTCATCGCTGACGCCAAATTTACACGGGCGCGTTACGTTGCCAGCCTATTCCGCTTCGTGCCATGGGTGCGCATGGTCGCGGTATGCAATACGCTCGGATATTCAAACGCCGCTCATGAGAGTGATATTGATTTTCTCATCATCACTTCATCCGGCCGCCTCTGGACCGTGCGGGCGGTATGCCTCGCGCTCCTAGTACTGCTTGGACTTCGGCCTTCGCTCCAGCGGTTTGGCGCGAAGCAGGAGGAGAGAAAAGATAAGATAGACCTTACGTTTTTCGTGGGCGAAGACGCGCTCGATCTTTCACGGCTGTCTCTGAAAGGAGACGCCTCCGCATTGATTCCTGATCCTTATTTTGTCTATTGGCTGGTGCAGCTCACGCCGCTTCTGGACAAAGGAGGCGTGTATGAACGTTTCTGGGAAGCAAATCATACGCTGCGCCAGAGCGTGCCGCATACATTGCCTTACCTCACTTCTCCTTTGCGGCGCGTCTCCGAAAGAGTGCAAATTATTCAAAAGATTTTTGAATTGTTGTTATGGGGAAGGCGGGCCGAGCGGTTATTGCGCCGCGTACAGCTTGCCATTATGCCTTTGCGATTGAGAGAAGAAGCCTCACGCCATCGAGGAGTAGTGTTGGATGAACACGTTTTAAAATTTCACGATCATGACAGGAGAGAGGAGTATAGGGAGAGGTGGTTCAAATTGATAAAATCCCAAATCACAATATCCAAATCCCAAATAAATCTCAATATCCAATGACCAATAATACGTTTTGAATTTGGAATTTCGGATTTTGGTATTGTTTGGAATTTGGTGCTTGGAGTTTTAGGTGTCTATCATAAATTATATGTTTATTTCATCTAGGATGCTTAATTGGCTCTTTCCATTATTTGCCTTTCTTCTTCCTTTGCAGACTCGTTGGATTATCCGTGATGAGGTTGTGGGGACAAGCGCGTGGGAATATGGCAGGATAAGCCTTTATGGGTTTGATGCGGCGCTTATTGTGATTGCGGCATTGATAATTATCCGTAAGGTCATAAAGAGCAGAGCTCATCAGAATCAGGGTAATGATAATGTTCATCACGCAGGCCGCAGATCTGCGACTCCTCTCTTTACGTTATTAGGTGTTTTGTTTATGGCGTATGAATGGTATTTTGCGCTTGATCCCATGTTGACGTTGATTGTGGTACTGCGCCTCGGGCTGATTGGCATTGCGATGGGATATGTATTCCATGCAGAACCATTGCTTGTCAGGAGGACTTTGGCTGCGTTCGTGGTGGCCATGATGATTTCATCTGGATTAGGGGTGGCGCAATTCATAGCGCAAGACGATCTTGTTTCATCAAAATGGCTTGGGCTAGCGCCGCAGGAGGCGTCAACTCTCGGCGTGAGCGTGGTGGAAGCGACAGGCGGGAGGTGGCTGCGCGGCCATGGCACCATGCCGCACCCGAACGCCTTGGGAGGATTTGCCGCGCTTGCGTTTACATTGTTTCTTGTATTGCGCACAACATCATCAAACGTCCAAGAGTCATCCCGCCCCCTCATCATATGGTGTGAATCAGCATTCATGATCGCTGCGCCTCTCATCCTCATCGCGGGCGTCATTACGTCGGTGAGCCGGGCAGCCATGATCGCATGGGCAGTCTCCCTCGCAATATTTTTGTGGCAGCGCATCCAGCGCCAGGCCGTTGTCTTTAACGCACGTTTTTTCATGACGGTCGCGGCGGGTACCATAATCGTTCTGCTGTTTGCGTTGCCAGCGCTGTCCGTGCGGCTTCGCGGGCAGGGGAGGCTCGAGTCGCTCTCCTTCACCAAGCGTGCTGCCGCATTCACGCAAGCGCTCGCCGTGAGCCGCGACCATTGGGCGACCGGCACGGGATTGGGCGGCATCACGGTGGCAATGCGCGTGCGCTTCCCCGCGCTTCCCATCTGGGACATACAGCCGGTGCACAATGTTCCCGTGTTGTTAGCGGTTGAATTGGGAGTAGGAGGGTTGTTGATTTTAAGTATAGGATTGTTGTTTATAAGGAAAATTTTCAATTTTTCCCGCTGCAGCGGGATCCCGCGTGCGGGACAATTTTCAATTTTCAAAATTGGTCCATGGAGCTCTGTTATAGCGTGTTTGTTAGTGCTTGCCATGTTGGACCATTATCTCTGGACGCTTGCCGCTGGATTATATCTGATGGGGATAATGGGAGCTTCCCTAGCCCTTGACAGGGGAACGCGGAATTCGTAAGATAGGGAGGCTATTAGCACTCTTAGGTCGAGACTGCTAACCAGAGTATAATTTAATACATTTCTGCGTAATTCTGCGTAACTATCCGCGTATTTCTGCTTCTATTTAGGCAGTAGAGGCTGAACAACGCAGATGATGACGCAGATCGACGCAGAGACTTAATGATTAGTTTATGAAACTAAAACCGCTCCACGATCATATTATTGTGAAGTCCATCCAAGAGGATGAGTACACCAAGGCCGGTTTGGTGCTGCCGCAGACTGCGGACAAGGAAAAACCGGAAAAAGGCGAAGTGATCGCCGTAGGGCCTGGCAAGTTGCTCGAGAACGGCCAGCGCGCCGCCATGTCAGTCAAGGTCGGTGACAAGGTGGTATTTAAGAAGTACTCGCCGGATGAAGTCAAGCTCAACAAAGATGAGGAATACCTCGTCTTGCAGGAATCTGACGTCCTGGCTATCCTCGAATAGATTTAGTATTTTCGGCGTTGTTCCGCGTGTGCTTCAGCGTTTTTCCGCTTCTATTGATTCTTAGAAGCAGATTCACGCAGATAGTTACGCAGATCTACGCAGAATTGAAATAAGATTAATGTATATGGCTATGGCTAAACAAATTGTGTATAACGAACGGGCTCGCGCCGCTCTCAAGCGCGGCGTAGACAAGCTCGCGAACGCCGTGAAGGTGACTTTGGGTCCCCGCGGGAGGAATGTGGTGATCGATAAAGGATATGGCACCCCCACAATCACCAATGATGGGGTCACGATCGCGAAAGAGATCGAACTTGAGGAAAAGTTTGAGAACGTCGGCGCGCAATTGGTGAAAGAAGTGGCAACGAAGACGAACGACATTGCGGGCGACGGTACTACGACCGCGACGGTGCTCGCGCAGGCAATGGTGCATGAAGGCTTAAAGGTGGTCGCGGCAGGCGCGAATCCCATGGTGGTGAAGCGCGGCATTGAGAAAGGCGTCGAAGCCATCGTGGCAGAACTTAAAAATAAGATCAGCAAGCCTGTCACGGGCAAAGATGAAATCGCGCAAGTCGCTTCGATTTCCGCGAATGACGCGGAGATCGGCAGAACGATAGCGGAAGTGATCGATAAGGTGGGCAAGGACGGCGTCGTCACCGTGGAGGAGTCGCAGTCCTTCGGCATTGAGAAGGAAATCGTGGAAGGGCTGCAATTCGACAAAGGATATGTGTCCCCTTACATGATTACCGACCCCTCCCGCATGGAGGCGGTATACGAAGATCCGCACATTCTCATTACTGACAAGAAAATTGCCGCGATTAACGACATTCTTCCGCTCTTGGAAAAAATCGCACAGACCGGGAAGAAAAACCTCGTCATTATTGCGGAAGACGTGGAAGGCGAGGCGCTCGCCACCCTCGTGGTCAATAAGATCCGCGGCACGTTCCATTCGCTCGCGGTGAAGGCGCCGGGATTCGGCGACCGCAGGAAGGAAATGCTCCAGGATATCGCGGTGGTGACCGGCGGGCGTGTTATTTCTGACGAAGTGGGATTGAAATTGGAAAATTGCGAGATTGCGGACCTCGGGCGTGCGCGGAAGGTGATTGCGACCAAGGAAAACACTACCGTGGTGGAGGGCCATGGCGACCATAAGAAGATTGAAGAGCGCATCAGCCAGGTCAAGAAAGAAATTGAGCTCACTGATTCTGATTTCGACAAGGAGAAGCTCCAGGAGCGCTTGGCGAAGCTCTCCGGCGGGGTGGCCGTACTGAAGGTAGGCGCTGCCACGGAAACGGAGATGAAGGAAAAGAAGCACCGTGTGGAAGATGCGGTTTCCGCCACGAAAGCGGCGATTGAAGAAGGTATTGTCGTGGGCGGCGGCGTGGCGCTCGTGCGCGCATTGCCTTCTCTTGACCGCCTTACGGTGAGCGGCGAGGAAAAGATCGGCGTGGACATTTTGCGCCGGGCATTGGAGGAACCCTTGCGCCAAATCGCGCTCAATGCGGGCAAGGACGGCTCTGTCGTGGTGGAGGAAGTGAAAAAGCACGAAGGGTCATTCGGCTATAACGCCGCGGAGAACCGCTATGAAGATTTGGTGAAGGCGGGGATTATTGATCCCACGAAGGTCACCCGATACGCGCTCCAGAATGCCGCATCCATCGCGGCCATGCTTATCACGACCGAAGCGGTCGTGACCGACCTGCCGGAGAAGAAAGATGAAAAAGGCGGCGGTATGCCGGGCGGCATGGGAGGCATGGGCGGTGAGGATATGGAATACTAGGTCGCTCGGAGTGTCTGCATAAAAAGACGTGGTTGATTCCCCCTGCGTGGGAATCACCACTCGGCTCTCGGCTTCACTCTCCCGCTTCGCGGGATCCGTGCCCGTGAAGCCTCCGAGACGCTTTTTAACGCATCCACTCCTCGCTTGGAGTTAGGAGCTGAGGCTGCGAAGGGTTTCCTTTTAACGACCAACCTTCGTTATGGGAAGAAAAGTGATTTATGCCCGCTCCCCCATCGAGACGCTTTTTACCACAGAATCCTTCGCTGAAGGAAAATGAAAATCGTTGTTATAGATTTAACAGACAGAGCCTCGCTCGAAAGAGCGGGGCTTTTCGTTTATAAATACGATATAGATCATTAGAAACTGTTACCGTAGAGGGGATTTAAAATTGGGATCGACCGCAGCGCTTTTGAGTATCGTACAGGATTTGTAATCGCTTTTCAACTTCACGTTTCAGCACGAGCGGATT